>JAPULC010000394.1 GCA_027295305.1 Gammaproteobacteria bacterium | reverse complement strand
CTTGGGCTCCTGGCTGGCCCCACATTCTCGCCTCTAAATCGTGCCAGGCACAATTTCCGTTCAATCCACGTTAAATTGTCCCTGGCACGAATCTCTACCTAGGGGCTGTAGACATGGCCATCAGAAAAATCGCCCGCATGGGTCATCCAGTGCTGCTGCAGGTTTCCGAACCCGTCGCGGACCCACGAAGCCCGGAGGTCGCCGCACTTCTGCGGGACATGGAAGAGACGCTCGAGGACATCGAGGGACTGGGCATCGCGGCCCCGCAGGTCTATGAGCCCGTGCGTGTCGTCATCTTCCACGCGCCCCTCGATGATTCCGTCAGCTTCACCTCACGTGACGAATTGAGGCGCACACCGCTGACACGCATCATCAATCCCGAGTGGGAGCCAATCGGCGACGAACAGGTCGAGCGCTGGGAGAGCTGCTTCTCGGTGCCGGGCATGCGCGGTCGAGTGCGTCGTCCCGAGACGATCCGATACGTCGGCGTGACGCCCGAGGGAAAAATCATCGACCGGCGGGTGGACGGCTATCACGCGCGCGTCGTCCAGCACGAGATCGATCATCTCGACGGTTTCCTCTACCCCATGCGGATGGACGACATGAGAACGTTCATGTTCGAAACGGAATTCGAGCATCACCGAGACTAGAAGGAACCGGCCGGGCCGCGTAGGCGTCAGCCGCGGCTTCGACTAGAAAGCCCCATGATTCGCGGCTGCGCCCCCGGGCTGGGCGCCCCCGGCTAAAGCCGCTCCCACAGCAGAAGCAACCTGCTTCAAAATTGATTTTTCGAGGTTCCCTAGAAGACGTGAACCGTCATGCGAGACGCAACGTGGTCACCTGTCAGCACTCTCCGAACTGACGGGCTGGAGGGTCTTCGCCCAGTCGTCGATCACTTCGTCAAGATCGCCCCCATACAAACGATCCTCCATGGCATCTGCAAACTGACTGTTGTACGTCAATGCCATGTTGGCGCCAATGATCGTCAGGTTGACCACACGCCATTGTCCGTTGTCGTAGCGCATGCTGTATTCGATGGGATATTCGCGTTCGCCCGCCACAACTTCCATCTCCACCGTGACGCGGTCGGGGTCGCGCGGCTTCGTTCGCGGGGGGAGCACGCGTATCTCTTCGTTGTCGTACTTCAACAATGTCCTCGAATAGACTCGCACCAATCCCCACTTCAACGTTTCGGCAAAACGCGCAAGCTGCTCATCGCTCGCCTTTCTCGCATACGCTCCCATGACCTGACGGGCGAGGCCTGAGAAGTCCACGATGGGCTCCAGGGTTCCGGCAACTGCCCGGTAGAAGCCGTCGGGATCCTGGTCGAACGAGTCTCTGCGCGCTTCCAGCACCTGCAGGAGATCCTTCGCCGCTGTCTCCACCATGGCATGCGGCGTCTGCGCCTCCCCCGCGGTCGCAGACGCGATGGCTCCCAAAAGGACGATCAGGAACGCTGACGGCCTTAGCCGGATCGCACGTCTCAGGATCATTTCACGCCTTCCCCCGTTATGACCTCACAACCCGGATCGTATAACACCCGGCAACGATTTATCGAATGTCAAAAGAGCGGGATACCGGGGATCTTCACCCGAGTGCGGTAGAAGCCGGTCGACGAGGTCATGAAAAATGTCATCATGTCGTCGCCGCCCCACGTGAAGTTCGCGCAGAATGCGGGGGTCTGAATGACGCCGAGATAGGTGCCGTCATCGGGATGATAAACATGCACCCCTCCTGGTCCGCCCGCATAGAGATATCCCTGCGAGTCGATCTTCAATCCATCGGGCGCGGGGGACTCGGCAAACACCTCGCCACCTTCCAGCTTGTCGCCGGCTATCGTGAACTTGCGGATGTGACGCCGCTTGGTGTCGGCCACGAACAGCGACTCGTGATCGAGACTGAAGCAGAGCCCGTTCGGCGATTCAAAATCAGCAGACAGAAGCGCCAGCTCCAATGACTCGGGATCGATGCGATACACACCCTGGAAGTCGAGTTCCTGCTCGCGCTCCACCCCGGTGTGCGCGCCGCGTCCGTACGCGGGATCGGTGAAATAGATCTGCCCATCGCGCCGCACCACGATGTCGTTGGGACTGTTCAGCTCTTTGCCATCCCAATGGCTCGCGAGCACCTTCAGCTCTCCGCCCTCTTCGCGGACCACGCGACTGGTCGCGTGCTCGCAGCTGAGAATGCGTCCATCCTGATCGTAGGTGTTGCCATTGGCCATATTGCTGGGATTGCGATACATGGACACGCCCACCTCTTCACGCCAGCGATACAGACAGTTTGCCGGAATGTCGCTGAAGGTCACGTGACGCTCCTGCGGATGCCAGATGGGGCCCTCGGTGAACTCGAACTCCTCGGATAGGGTCTCGCGCTCGAGATCCTCTGAGACGACCTCGAGAAAGCGTGGGTCTTTGACATCGATGCTCATGTGGCGCTCCCCATTCAAAAACTCGGCGCTCTGAGTTTAATCGCAAACCTGTCGCACACGAAGCTCCCGTGCTTCGGTTGACTTGTCGCCGCAATCGACGGGAGACTCCCGCGGACACAAAGAAGCCACACGCACGGTGGGTGAGGGGTGGGTAGTTCTATGATATTGAAGGTCTCGCGCGCGGCGAGAATCCTGATGCTCTATCTTGGGTGCCTTGCCGCCTGCTCGACCAACCCGTCCCGAGAGTACGGTGTCTCACCCGATCACCCGCAAACCGAGACCCAGGTGGCACAGCCGCAGCGCCTCGAGAGCGTCGCGCACCTGCGCGCGGCAGCGTGGACCGAAGTGCTGCTGTATCTCTGGTACGAGGCCGACGGCGTCGACCACTTCGTCGTTACCTCGCACGACGAACACCAGAATCTATCGATCCAGCTGAGCTGGTTCCCCGTTTATCAGCTCCTTCCGACGACCCGTGCGGAATTCGACACCGCTCACGAGCAAACCCATCAGATCAGGACGCTCACGGTGGACCAATGGAGCGCGTTCACGAGCCATCTCATCAACGGATTGACTCCCGAGATGCCCAACCACGGTTTGTTGATCAACACACGGGACCGGGAGTATGTGAGCTACCGCGACTCGAGCGACCAGCTCGTTGTGGTCGACAACCTCTACGAGAAGCCCGCCGAGATCAAACTCGACGACACGGTGCGCATCGAGGCCATGACCGATGAGATCTTCGAGCTCCTCGATCCGTTCCTGGACAGGCTCGACATATTCGACAGATACATCATCGTGCCCACGGGCGAGATCGGTCCATATGCACGGCCGTTCATCGCCATCGATAGAGTCGAAGAAGCATTGGAATATCTGTCTCTCGAGGCGTTCACGTTCGGCAGCGTACCGAGCAGCTTTGCCGTCTCCGTAGGAAAAAACGGAACCCACATCGTACGCAGCTATCTGATTGAACCTTTCAATCGTCCGGTCACGTTTGTCTCCCGACTGTTCTATCTCGTCTTCGACGTCGCGCGTGACTCCGCCCGCGGCATTGGCATCCGTACGCTTCGGTTTCCAAGCCTGGGCAATCAGGAAATACCTCCCGTCAACAACGGCGAGCAGATGAACCTCGCAGCGTGGGAAAACACCCTCGAGGACATGTTCGGCAACAATCCCTACCAAGGCGAGGTGGACGTTCTCATCGGCGGTGACGCGTTCTTCCCGCGACTGGTGGACGTGATCGGACGTGCCACGCAGTCCATCAAGATACGCTCGTACATCTTCGACAGAGACGACTTCGTGCTGCGTTTCACCGACTTCCTGAAGAAGCGATCACTCGAGGTGGATGTGCAGGTCATGATGGACGGCCTCGGCAACATCATGGCGCAGAGTAAGGCCGCCAGCACATTGCCGGAAGATACCGAGATGCCCCTCGGCATGACCACCCACCTGGTAGCCGACTCGCAGATCCGTGTCCGCAATCTCACCAATCCGTGGCTCACTGGCGACCATACCAAGACCACCATCGTCGACAGCGAATATGCGTTCATCGGCGGAATGAATTTCGGGCGAGAGTATCGCTGGGAATGGCACGACGTCATGATGTCGGTGAAGGGCTCCATCGTCGACTATATCGAGTGGGAGTTCGACAAGGCGTGGGCGCAATCCGGGGCTCTTGGAGACTTTCGTCTGGCCACGAAGGTGGTGACCGATGGTCCCAACAAAGAACCTTCCACTGGCTACCCGGTCAGACCCCTCGTCACCAAGCCCCGCACCTCACAGATCTATCGCGCCCAGCTTGCTGCGATCAGAAACGCCAAGGGCTACATCTACGTCGAGAACGCGTACTTCTCCGACACCACGGTGATCTTCGAGCTTGCGAGAGCGCGGCTGCGCGGTGTCGACGTTCGGGTCATCATCCCGATGGAAGGCAACCACGGCATCATGAACAAGAACAACGCGGTCGCAGCCAACACGTTGCTGCAATACGGTGTGAGGGTCTTTGCCTATCCCGGCATGTCCCACATCAAGGCAGCGGTCTACGACGGCTGGGCGTGTCTCGGCTCGGCCAATTTCGATAAGCTCAGTTTTCGCATCAACAAGGAAATGAATCTGTCGAGCAGCGACCCACGCTTCACCGATCAGATCCTCGAAGAGATATTCGAGCCGGACTTCGCCGCCGCGGTGGAGCTGCGCGAACCGCTTCCATCGGACTGGTCCAACAGCTTCGCCAGTATCGCCGCATCACTGCTTTAGATTAGATTCCGCAGCCCGCCTGCAACTATGCAACTTTTTCAACTTTTCAACTTCCGACGGCGACGTACTCGCAACGGAGACCATGCGGGCTGGAGCTTTCTCCGCCCCCACGGAAATCAGACGTCGTATTTCACCGCGAGCTGGCGCTCACGCTTGACGACGGCGCGGTTCCATTGCCACGCGGTGACGCCGAGTAACACGTTGGTGAAAGCCGTGGCCAGAAAAATCCCAACGTATCCCCAGAGCCAGCTTCCGAAAATCGCGAGCGGGATATAAACCACGAACGTTCGGAGAGTCGCAATGACCAGCGGTGGCATGGGTTTGCCCAGCGCATTGAAGCAAGAGCTTGCGACCATCATCATGCCCATGAAGCCGATGCTCAAAGGAATGATCCAGAAGAACATCCGTGCTACTTCCACCACCGTGGGATTGTCGTCGATCAGCGCCACGAGATAGCGGCCCGCAACCGCAAGAAACAGGAAGGTGACCACACCCCACACGAGCGCGATCCGGTTGCACAGGCTCAGCGCTTCGTTGACGCGCTCGTACTGACGCGCACCCCAGTTCTGCCCGACGAAGGGGCCCACCGACGAGGAAACCGCCATGATGATCATGTGCACCAGCGTCTCCACACGCGACGCGACGTTGAACCCCGCGACAACCTCGTGTCCGTGCGTGGCGAGCAGACGCGTAACGATCAACATGGACACGGGCTGAATCAGGCCGCTTGCGGTCGCGGGAAGTCCCACGTGGAAAATTGCACGCCAGGACGCAAACAACTGGTCGAGAGACCAGAACGTCATGTGTGCACGCACGAGCAGGGCGCCGTACAGAAAGATGCTCACCACGCGGGAGGCAACGTACGCCCATGCCGCGCCCGCGATACCGAGTTCGGGAAACCCTGCCCATCCGTAGATCAGAAAAGGCCCGAACGCGATCTGCAGGATAGAGCCTGCGGTCATCACGATGCCGGGACTCGCTGCGCTTCCGGTGGCACGCAGCAACGTCGAGCCCACCATGGACAGCATGAAGAGCGGAAAGCCGATCAAGTACACGTGCATGTACTCGATCGCCATGGCCCGGACTTCATCGCGTGCACCGAGTGCCGTGATCACGTCCTCGGCGAATAGCGTTCCCACCACGCCAACCGCGACGCCCACCAGCAGCACCAGAAGCTGACAGTGGGTCACCAATCGCGCGACCGCGCGCCGGTCTCCACTGCCTACCGTGCGGGCAATCACCGACGAGGCCCCCGTGCCGATGCCGCCCGCAAAAGCAAAGAGGGTCATCGTGATAGGGAATGCAAAGCCCAATGCCGCCAGCGCCTCGGTGCCGATCACCCCGAGATAGATGGCCTCCGCCAGCCGTGCAACGTTCATGCTGACGGAGCCAAGCGCCATGAACGCCGCCAGGCGCAGGATATGACCCAGCACCGGCCCTTCGGTGAATGTCGCGCCGCCCCTCCCGCCTGCGCCGCCACGGGCAGCTCCCTTCCTGGGACGGTCGGTGCTTTCTCTGTCGGTGTCAGCGTCGCGGCGCCGGTTCATGTGCTCATGATGGTGGCCCGATACAGAGCCGACTCTCCGCAAAACGGGTGAGATTAGCAGGTCTGACGGTCCCAGCGTCGCCGCGGAAACGTTCTTGGAGTGAGAACCATTGACGTCCGTGAACTTCGATCAGCGGTCGACGCGGCCGTGACCCGGCGGCGCGCCCGAGACCGCAGCAGGGGTCAAAGCACCTCCCATGGATTGACCACCTCGACACCGCACTCCTCGAAGTCGGCAACGTTTCGCGTCGCTAGCGCCAGGCCTCGCGATCCGAGTAATCGCTGCGATCTGCCCGTCTGGCCAAGCTCATCGGCCGCGCCAATTCCTTATGGACTCCCATGATCACGCCGGGCGCTGACGGTGCTTGCGTTCCCGTTCGAGGAATTTCAGCGCGACAAAAAAAGGAGCCAACCCGAAGGTTGGCCCAATCGCCGCTTGCACTCAAAAATCGTTGGAAAGCGCAGCGTCGATGCTGCGCCGTTCTCTCGTCTAGACGAGGGGCGTGAACGCCGTCAGCGCATCCATGCTCACGGAGTTGCCGAGCCCATGGGTCGGGAACAACGTCGGAAACATGCCCTGCTCGCCGTGCAGTGCCATGTAATTCAGAATCACGGTCTGCACGAGCAGGTTGACGTTGTTCGCCGCAGGCGAGGATGCGGTTTCCACCGAGCCGCTTCGGCGAAAGTAGCCGATCTGCTGGTGCATCGCCTGCTCCTCGGGCGTTGCACCCATGATGGCGGGTCGACCGTTGGGGTTGTACACCAGGATGATGGACGCGGCGGTGGAGGAGTTGTCGCTGTCCCACTCGCCCTTGCCCCGACCCTCCACGGAGTTGTCGATAGCACCGTCACTCGAAAGCGAGCCATCACTGAAGACGTAGAGCATCAGCGGCGTACCTGCGCGTGCCGCGAACTCGAGACATGCACCCATGCAACGTCCGGCACGGAAGTCCCGGGTCTCTCCGCGGGCGCGTGCGCCGCCGTGATAGTCGTAACCACCCATCTCGATGCAGCCCGCACCGGCAAAGCCCTGGACCACGAGCTTCATCACGGCCGAGGTCTTGCGGAATTGGCGCTCGTCGTCGAACTCCTGTTGCGTGAAGATGCCGGTGGGTCCCACGATGAGGGGATCCTGCGCGGGATCGACGACACCTGCATTGGAGAAACGATCGGCGATATCGGCGGACTGCAGGTAGCCGCAGCGCACCAGCTCCTTGATGACGTCGTCGGTGGTGACCTTGGTGTCCACCTGGCCGAGCTTCATGTCGGAGATGCGGTGGATGGCCTCCATCACCGCCACATTGTCTTCCTGGCTCAGCAGAGGAACTGCGTTTGGATCTGGGGCGGCATTGCCCACCAGACCCGTGGCATCGCTTGGACGATCCACCTTGGTGGGGCGAATGGATGTATCCATCATCATGCTCGGCGCATCGGAGTTGCCTCCGGAATCGGAGTTCTCCGACCCGATCAGGGTCACGAGCGAGCCGTCCGAGCCCGTGCGCGCAATGCCGTACATCGGATTGTGGGGATTGTTCCCGGTGTCGTTGTCGGAACGCGCGGGAATCACCGCCCCATTGATGTTCGCGGCCGTCGTGGGCGACACCCGTTCCAGGATGCCACGCACGAACGCGCTGTCGGAGTGGAACGCGAGGCCCAGGTCGGTGCTGATGAACTGTGGGCCGATGGACGGAATCATGTCCCCCGGCAACCCGAGCTTGCGGTAACCGTCGGTGGACAGAAAGTCCATCTGCCCCGCGGGGCCGCCGACCAATGCATTGGAACCGGCCATGTTCGCACCACCCGCCAGATCCATGCAGATGAACGGAATCTTGCCGCTGCCGACGATCGAGATACCGCAGCCTGCGGTCAGCGCCGCAAGGTCTGGGGACAGGGCCGCGCGGGCGGCCATGGGATTGCCAAAGAGACCATAGAGACTCGGCCCGATCACCGTGCCCACACCCCCGAGGAAGCCCTGGGCGAGCAATTCCCGCCGGGTCTTGGGCTTCGGGTGGTCCGGGTGCCGAAGGGGCTCGTCAGGACCGGGTATTGGTTTCTTCCTCATAACTCACCTCACTGAATGAGCATGGCCCCGCTGCCGAGAGCGGCGGCGCAGGTGGCCTTGACGGTGATTGCGGTGCGATCTGCCTCGCAGTTATTGGCCGCGATACAGACGGTCAGCTTGTCGATCAAGCCGTTGAGCTCGGCCTTCACGGCAGCATCGGCGGGCTGACTCGCCAGATTGGCGCCGTTGACCTTCGCGATGAGCGGATCGATGACAAGGTCTCTACCCGCGGCAGCAAAAGCCGCGGCAGGCGCCGCTGCGAAGTTGAAGCCCGGGAAGAAGGCCGCAGCCAGCCCGGCATCGTCGACCAATGAGCTGCAATACTCGAGCGCGAGTTGAGAGATCGACATCTGATGCGATGACAGGAAGCTCTCGATGTTCTCCACCGCCGGCAGCGTCTGCTTGACGTTGACGTAGACGTTCGCCACGGCCGTCATCGTGGTGGGCACGCCCGTAACCGCGGACATCGTCGCGTTGATCTCGTCGAACGTGCGGATGCCGATATCCGGCACCGGATCGCCGTCGGGCGGCGGCGCCGGCACGATCACCGGAGAGCCCACACGCACCATCGTATTGGCGCCCAACACATCGAACGTCAGGAAGAATTCGTCCAGGTCCGGTCCTTTCTCGAGCGCGATGACGGTGCCCATGTTGGACAGCAGCTGCCCTTCACCGACGATGTAATCGGGCTGGCGAAGCAGCACATCCAGATTCGCGTAGCCCTGGCCAACGTCTGCCTCTTTGCCGTTGATGCCGATGCGCATGCCCTGCAGCGGAATATCCACAGGCACTGCACCGGAGAGCGAGGCGAAGAACGGAGCGTTGAACAGATACGAGTAGCTGTCGAACTGCTCCACCTCGAACACGACGTACGCGTCCGCCACGGGAATCAGGTGCGAAACGCTGAACAGCATGAAGAACTGCTCACCCACGTCGCCTTCGAAGTTGTCGGTAATCTGACTCGCGGTGAGCGCACGGTTGTGGATGACCACCATCCGCAGCGTTCCTGCAAATACGCCGTCGCTCGATACCTCGTTACCCATGACGAGCGCAAACGTATCGTCCCAGTCATCGAGGGTCCCACCGGGCATATCGACGACGTCGATCAGCATCCCGTTGACATACAGTCGTCGGCCGTTGATTGGATCGTAGGTGGCGACGACGTGTTGCTTGGTCGCCTGCAGCACCTCGTCGGCGTCCGGCGTGGAAAGCGACGGGTCGCCGTTGAGATCCGTCAGGCTCGAGCGGTGGAAGAAGTCGTAGTTGTAAAGCGTCTGGCCCAGCCCGAAGTTACGCGTGGTCGCGCTACCGGAGTAGTTCACGATGCGCGACATTTCCTGCGTCACGTTGGCCGGTGTCACCCACGCTTCAATGGTGTACTCGCCGGTGGCCTTGATCAGGTCGTGGAACTTCTTGCTGTCAGCAGTGGTGGCCTGTGCCTTACCGCCGGTGAAGCGCAGTCCAAATCCGCCGACCCACTCCACGTTGCCCGTGATCGCCAGATCCGCCGCCGGATCGACACCGCTGGTGTCGAACGCGATGGGACCGGAACCCGTCTTGAACTGATAGATGGCAATAGCGTTGGCCTCGTGGCGGCCCGCGCCGGTGGCGAGGGTGCCATCCCGCAGCGAAAGCGCCTTGGAGAACATCATGGTGTTCGGATCCACCTGGGAGTCGGCAATACCATTGGCGAAGGCGGCAATGGCGGCCTCCATCGTGTCGGCATCGGCCTGACAGTCGCCGCTCCAGCAGTTGTGGAACTCCTGGCGCAGTCGCACCACGAGTCGTGAGTTTGCCGGATCGTCGAGGTCGATCTTGCTCTGCACGCCGGCATAGGCCGCATTCACGTCGGCGGATGCGAAGAACGGCGTCTGCGGGATCGCAGAGGCCTCGCTGTGGCAGAGGAAGCACAGCGCCGTGGTGGTGACCAGCGGATGCACCGCCGCACCGAAGAGCGCGCTGTCGGCAGGGAAGGTCTTACTCGCCACCGGATCTTTCAAACCCGGCGCTCTGAGAGAGATCTCATTGCCCGTTGAGCCGAGGGATCCGCCGGCCCACGCGGTAATCCAGGTGGTCATGATATCGGCGCATGCCTGATCGGCCGTCAGCCAGCAGTGGTGACCACCGCCAACCTTTGTCACCAGGCGAGAGTCCTGAGGTGCGGCGAGATCGACGACAAGGTTCGCCTGCTGGTACGCCAGGTTAATGTCGTCGTTACGTGCGAAGTTCGGCAACTGACCACCGGGATCGGCGTTGTGACAGCCACCGCATCGATTGGTCGCGGCAACGTTGTCCCAGAGATTGATCCGGAACAGTTGCACGTCCTGCGTTGCAGGCGCGGGACCGTTCAGCACCACCGTCGGCGTCTGCTCAGGCGGCGTCAGATTCGGATTCGCCTCGACGCCGGCACCCGAGCCTGCACCACACGCGGTGAGGAGAGTGAGTGCGAGGGGAACGAGCGCGATTCTTGCAATTGTATAAATACGTGACATTGCTCAGTCCCCCATGCAGTAGACGGCTGCATCAGCGAACACTTGCTTGAGCTGGTAGTTGGCGGTGGCGAAGTTGGACGCCATCGTGTCCAACTGCATCCGATCAGCCGTGTCCACCGGCTCGCGCAAGCACACATTCGTGAAAACCTTTTTCACCTGACACTGGGCGAACGACTGGCTGTGCGCGAGTTCCTGGCCCATGCTCGCCGCACCTGCACCGGAACCTGGCAGAGCAGGATCCCACCCGTGAATCCGGTTCGGACCTTCACGCCAGTAATTGGCCCACTGATCGTCCTGCGTGTCGAAGCCGAACGTGAACGTCGCTTCGTTAACGTGGTATTTCGCATCGACACGCGTACCGGTATCGGGGTCGACCATGCCGACGTCGTTGTAGACCAGGAATCCGTTCACGCCGGTGTCGTCCTGGTTCTCGAAGTCGTAGTACGCGAACGCTTGCGCCATGGGGTCCATGCCGCTGTGACAGCCAACGCAATTGTTGAGGAAGATGCGACTGTCGCCGCCCGGGCTTCGCGACACATCCTTGCGGATGCGATCGGCGGGGCGCGTGGTGTCCTTGACCTGCTCCATATCGTTGCACAGATGGTTCAACATCGTGAAACGAAACTGGGCGCGGTTGGTGCCGTCGATGAAGAATGCTCTTGCGCCCGCACGTGTCGTCCACATGCCGGCAGCAGCCGTCGCGGGTATTCCCGTCACACCCGACTGTGTGCGTGCCTCGAGATTCGTTGTGTTGAGATCGACGCCTTGCGCCTCCATCGACTCGTAGTGGTCGTTGTTGGTGTTGGAGTACGCAGGCAATCCGAGAGCGACTGCACCCACATAGATGATGTCGCCATAGAGGATCCGTCGGAAGTCGACGCCGTCACGCACCATTCCGATGACCGTTGCGGTGTAATCGTTCAGCGGCGCGAAGACATC
>JAPULC010000393.1 GCA_027295305.1 Gammaproteobacteria bacterium | reverse complement strand
ACTCCTCACGAATCCATAGGGGCGATCATCATAGAGTGACCGGTGGTGCCATAGATATTGTGGTAGGCACGAATTACGTGGGGAGGTGGTGCCACGCACACCGTGCATGCGTTTGATAGGAAATCGTGCCTGGCACGATCTTGCTGGGCTTAGAGGTGGGCCGATGTCCTCCCAGTTCTTGAACCAATCCGGCGTCGCCGTGGGAAGTGTGCGCTGTACACGGCGCACTTCCTCGGCCACGTCCACCATGTCCTCGAAACCGATGAAGGCATAGAACGCGAGAACTGCCCCAGCGAAGATGAGCCCCCAGCTCTCAGGATTGGCTGAGGGCATGAGCTCGCCCCAGCGCACAGGGAAATCAGCGAGCACATCCCCCCGAAGCCTTGCTGGACGTAGAGCGCGGTGCCGGCGGCGCGGGGATAGCGCGCCGGCATCTCGGCGAAGGAAATGGCAGTGAATCCCGCCATGAGCGATGCCAGCAGGAACGCAAAGGGCGCTCGATAGCCTGCAATACCGGCAATCTCGCCGATGAGCGCATAGACCCCGGCGCCGATGGTGGTGCCCAGGCCGTAGAGAATCATCATCGGCAACGAAAGGGTACGCCGCAGCTTCGGAGCGGCTGTTTTCGCGGCCGCCATTGGCGTGTCGAGACCTCGAGGTGCCCCCCCAGTGTGCCGTGTTCGGAAATGGGTCTGACCCCTTTCCCTCGACACGAGCACGTCATCGCTGTTAAAACACCCCGGTCCTTGGGCAAGGTACGAAGGGGAAGCAGTTTGACCACCAAAGCGAGCAAGACGAGCCTGTTCTTCTATGGCTTCGGCAACCTGTCCCCGGCGATCAAGTCCAACTTTCTTGGTGCCCCCATTTTCTTCTACTACAACGTCGTCCTAGGTCTCGATGCGTGGCTGGTGAGCCTGGCCCTCGCGATCGCGTTGGTGATCGACGGCATCTCCGATCCGTTGCTCGGCTATATCTCCGACCACACGAAGTCGCGCTGGGGGCGGCGCCATCCTTACATCTATGCCAGCATTCTCCCCGGGTCGTTTTCCTATTTCTTTCTCATCGTGGCGGATTTCGGCACCGAGCAGCTGGCGCTGTTCTTCCAGCTTCTTCTGCTGATGTCGGCGCTGCGCCTGGCTTGGACGTTCTATCAGATCCCGCGCGAGGCGCTGGGCGCCGAGATATCCAAGGACTATAACCAGCGCAATCAGCTCCATGGGATCAACAGCGTGTTCGGTTGGATCGGTGGTGCGGGTGTGGCCTACGCCACTTCGGCGTATTTCCTGGGCGAGTCCTACGACAATCTCGCGGGCTATCACAGTCTGGCCTATTGGGGTGCCGGCGGGATCCTGCTCACGGGCGTGATCTTTGCCTTCGGCACACACCGTGACATCCCCAACCTCGAAGGACCGAGAGAGGATCGCCCCGCCAGGATGGGCGACATCCTCAGTGAGATCATGAAGACCCTCAATCACCGCTCGTGGTTGATGCTGTTCTTCTCCGGCATCATCTTCAGCATTTACATTGGCCTGACCAGTGGCCTCACGTTCTACTTCAACAGCTTCTTCTGGGAATGGAAACCCGTAGACGTCGCGATCTTTGCCATCATCGATCTCGCAGGCGCGATCCTCATCAGCGGATTCGCCGGCAGGCTCGCGCGCGGATGGGATAAAAAGCGCCTTGCGGTCGGGCTCTTCAGCATCGCCATCTTCATCGGTCCGATACTGTTCATATTGCGTCTGCTGGACATCTGGTACGGCATACAGATTCTGCCGGAGAACGGCCCCAAATATGGGCCACTGTGGTGGGTCATGCTGGGGCATTCGTTCGTTCAGGCGTGTGTCGCGGTGCTTGCCTGGATCCTCGTCAACTCCATGACGGCCGATGTGGTGGAGGACAGCCAGACGAAGACGGGTAAGCGCTCCGAGGGTCTGTTCTTCGCCGGCCCGAATCTCATACAGAAATCCATCAGCGGCCTCGGCCTCATGATCAAGGGCATCGTTCTCACGATGGTCGGCTTCACCCCCGACGGAACGGAGGCGGAGAAGGTGGCGGCCATCGAAGGTCTAGCGGCGGTGATCGTCGTGCTCAGCATCGTCATGCCGGTGCTATCGGTCTGGATCTTCTCGAGATATCAGATCACGCGGGATATCCATGCTGACAATCTCGAGAGTCTCGGTTACGTCGAGAAGCAAGCGGGGCCGAAGCGAGAAGGCTTGGAAGCCGCGGGCGGGTCGTAACTAAGGGGGTTGGGCCGCCGCGCGAGGTCCAAGGACCGACCGCGGTGATGACATGATCACCATTCGCGACATCCGCGTCATCGCCACGCAACCCACGCGTTGGCCGCTGGTGGTCGTGAAAGTCGAGACATCCGAGCCCGATCTCTACGGCGTTGGATGCGCAACCTACACCCAACGTTATACCGCGGTGGTCAGCGCCATCGAGGAACATCTCAAGCCGGCGCTGGTCGGGCGTGACGTCAGCCGCATCGAGGATACCTGGCAGCAGGCCATGGTGAATGGCTACTGGCGCAACGGCCCGGTGGTGAACAACGCCGTGTCCGGCGTCGACATGGCACTGTGGGACATTCTCGGGAAACGCGCAGGGCTTCCTTTATATGAGCTCTTCGGAGGTAAGTGCCGCGAGGCCGCTGCGGTGTACGTTCATTGCAACGGGCGCGATAAGGAAGAGGTGCTCGAACAGGTCCGTGAGCGGATGGAGGAGGGCTATCACTACACGCGGGTGCAGATGGGGGGTTACGGTGGATTGGTGTCGGGGGATCGCAAACCCGAAGGCGCCGTCGATGGCGTGTATTACGATCCGCGCGCGTACTGTCGCAACATGCTCGACATGATGACGTACGTGCGTGAACAGGTGGGAGAGGAGCAGGAGCTTCTGCACGATGTGCACGAACGACTGTCGCCCATCGATGCGGTTGCCTTTGCGAAGGATGTCGAAGCGTTGAAGCTCTTCTTTCTGGAAGACATCCTCGCGCCGGAAGACAACGCCTGGTTCGAGAAGGTTCGCGCCGTGTGCGCCACTGCCATCTCCATGGGCGAGCTCTTCGTGCATCCCCTCGAATGGCGGCCCCTGGTCGAGAACCGTTGGATCGATTTCGTGCGAATGCACATCAGCACCATCGGCGGCATCACACCGGCGCGGCGCGCTGCAGAGTTCTGTGAGGCGTATGGGGTTCGCACCGCATGGCATGGACCCGGCGATGTCTCACCGGTCGGCCATGCGGCGAATCTGCATCTGGATCTCTGGGCGCCGAACTTTGGTATCCAGGAATGGTGTGGCTTCGACGAGCTCGTCTACGAGATGTTCCCCGGACTCCCGGAAGTACGCGGCGGCTACATGTACCCCAACGATTCACCGGGCCTCGGCATCGACATCGACGAATCCCTGGCCGCGAAGCATCCGGCGAAGCCGGAAGTCATCGAGTGGACGCAAACCCGCCTGCCCGACGGCACCCCTGCGCGCCCGTGATGAAAATGGCGCCTGAAAATTGTGCCAGTCACATTTTCACGCGCCCTCTGGCGAACGGCTGCCTTGCGTCATGGAAATTGCCTGGCACAATTTTCCGAAACTGAAAGGAGAGGCACATGACTGCAGCACTGACCAAAGATTCAATCGACATTGGCATCGTCACCCTCGATCCCGAGAAGTCGCTGGCGTTCTACCGGGACACCCTGGGGTTCGAATTTCAGGGCGAGATGCCCACGGGCGGCGGCGGGCGAATGCAGCGGCTGCTGTGTGGCACGACGTTGATCAAGCTGGTGACGCCGGGAGAGGAACCCGCGGCGAAGGCGGCCCCCGGCGGGATCGGTGGAGCCAGCGGCTATCGGTATTTCACGATCTCGGTTTCCAACCTCGACGAGCTTACGGCGAAGTGCGAAGGTGCGGGCTACAACGTCGTGTGGACGCCGCGTGAGATCCGAGCAGGCGTACGCATTGCGATGGTCGAGGACCCCGACGGCAACTGGGTGGAATTCATCGAAGTCTCGTGACGAGCAAGTTCTCCCGTAGGAGCGGCTTCCAGCCGCGATTCCGTTGGCCTCGCGACATGCATCAATCGCGGCTGGAAGCCGCTCCTACGCCTTCGAGCGGCGTCACAGATATCGAAACAGGACCCTGATGTGCCATCAGACAACGACGACCCCTACCTCTGGCTCGAGGAAATCGAAGGCGAGCGCGCCATCGAATGGGTCAAGGCCCAGAACGCAAAGTCGGCCGAGCGCCTGGAATCCGATCCGCGCTACGAGCCGATCCGCGCGCGGGCCGAGGCGATTCTCGCAGCACGTGATCGCATCCCCTACGGTGAAATCCTGGGGGAGAGCGTCCACAACTTCTGGCAGGACGATGAGCACGTGCGTGGGCTCTGGCGGCGCACGTCCATCGCGAGCTACGAGAGCGCATCGACCGAGTGGGAGACGGTGCTAGACGTCGATGCGCTTGCGGAAAGAGAGAAAGAGAACTGGGTCTATCAGGGCCGCGCACCGCTGCCCCATGACTACGAGCGCTTCATGGTAAGGCTGTCTCGAGGCGGGTCGGATGCGGCGGTGCTACGAGAATTCGACCTTCCGACACTGTCCTTCGTCGAGGATGGATTCGTGCTGAATGAGGCCAAGCAGAACATTGCCTGGATCGATCGCGACACCCTGCTCATCGCCACACCGCTCGAAGGCGGATCACTCAATACTTCGGGTTATGCGCGCACGGTGCGACTGTGGAAGCGGGGTACGCCGCTGGGCGCTGCGAAGTTGGTTTTCGAAGGTGATGAGACCGAAGTAGGTCCTGTGCCCGCAGTCGTGCATCGACCCGAAGGCAATTATGTATTCGTGGTCAACCGTCCCAAGTTCTTCCACGAGCAACTCCATCTCGTGAACGACGAAGGCGAGGCGCGTCGGCTGCCACTGCCTGACGACTTCGACTTCCGCGGCGTCCTGGATGGGCGCCTGCTGGGGCTCCTTCGATCCGATTGGCAGGGCTACGTGTCGGGTTCGCTCGTCAGCGTGCCCGTGGATTCGCTCCGCGCCGGCAACATCGACGGCACGGATTCGATCATGGCGCCATCGGAGCGGACCGCCATCCGCGGTGTCAGCATATCGGGCACCCGTGCCTACATCTCCGTGCTGGACAACGTCAGGGGTCGACTGCTGACGGCATGGCCTGGCCAGAGCGGCTGGGAGACGGAGGAAGTAGCACTTCCCGAAAACGGCAGCGTCTCGGTGATTTCTAGATCACTCGAGTCCGATCGCGCGTACGTGAACTTCGGCGAGTTTCTCGAGCCCGACACGCTTTACGCCCTGGGCGATCAGGACGCGCCGCGTGCGATCAAGTCGCTTCCCGCACGATTTGATTCCACGCCCTTTGCAGTGGAGCAGCGATTCGTAAAATCAGCCGATGGCGTAGAGGTCCCGTACTTCGTCGTGGGCCCCAAAGACATGAAGCTCGATGGCACGGCCCCGACCCTTGTCTATGCCTACGGCGGATTCGAGATAGCCCTCACACCGGAGTATCTGCAGCCCACCGCGGTGGAGTGGATCGAGCGCGGCGGCGTGTACGTGAGCGCCAACATCCGCGGGGGTGGCGAGTTTGGACCCCGTTGGCACGACACCGTATTGAAAGAAAATCGTCAGCGTGTGTTCGACGATTTCATCGCTGTAGCCGAGGATCTGGTGGCGGCGAAGATCACGTCGCCGGGCCATCTCGGCATCATGGGTGGCTCGAACGGCGGCCTGCTGGTGGGCACGGCTTTTACCCAACACCCGGATCTCTACAACGCGGTTGTCTGTGCCGTTCCGCTTCTCGACATGCTGCGCTACCACAAGCTTCTGGCGGGAGCCTCCTGGATGGCGGAGTACGGTGATCCCGATATTCCCGAAGAGCGCGAGTTCATCTCGAAGTACTCGCCGTATCAGAACGTCTTCGAAGACAAGACCTATCCCGAAGTCTTCTTCACGACGTCGACAAAGGACGATCGAGTTCACCCCGGGCACGCCCGAAAGATGGCAGCGAAGATGATCGATCAGGGCCACGCAATCGTCTATTTCGAGAACATCGAAGGCGGCCATGGCGGCGCGGCGAATCTCAAACAAGCCGCTCACCGCATAGGGCTGCAGGTCGTCTACCTGCTGCAGAAGCTGGCCGATTGACGTTGGCCTTCAGGTGGCCTAGCTGGAAACTGAACGAATGAACGCAACACGAGAAGGTGGCTGCCAATGTGGATACATCAGGTATCGACTGGAGGGAAGGCCGAGCGGCCTCTCGGTGTGTCACTGTAAAGACTGTCAAAGGCAATCTGGAAGCGCCTTTGGATTGAGTCTTGCGGTGGCGATCGACGACTTTCACCTGGAGACGGGTAGC
This sequence comes from Gammaproteobacteria bacterium, assembly GCA_027295305.1. GTDB lineage: Bacteria > Pseudomonadota > Gammaproteobacteria > Pseudomonadales > Azotimanducaceae > JAPULC01. Next base: position 3,731 of record JAPULC010000393.1, on the reverse strand, counting down.
CTGCGCAGTTTCAACGTGTTGTGCGACAGCGGGCGAACAAAGCAATGTGCATTCTGTCCAGAGTGCGGAACGCGCATTTATCACCAAACCGGGAGTGCAATGAGCATCAAGGCCGGTACGTTGGATGATACGACCGCACTCCATCCGGATGCCCATTACTGGACAGCGCGAAAGCAAAGCTGGTTCGACATTCCGGAAGGAAGCACCTGTTATGTCGATGACGACTAATGTCAAGCAGGCGCCAAGTGAGGTTAGGTGGATAGTCTGATGCCGAACACCGCGCTCATCATCATCGACATGCAGACTGCGCTTGTCACGGGGGCGTTCCGGGAGCACGAGGTTCTCGAGCGAGTGGGGCTTCTAGCCGACAAGTGCCGGGCCGCGAAAGTGCCGGTGATCTACATCCAGCACAATCACGCCTCTTTCGAGCCGATGATGAAGGGTCAGCCCGGGTGGAACATTCACTCGGCGATCGCACCGGAACCTGGTGATCTCGTCATCGAAAAACAAGCTTCCGATGCCTTCTACGCAACGGAACTCGGTGCGACACTTCGAAGCCTGGGCATAGATACCGTCATGGTCACTGGCATGCAGACCGAGTACTGCGTAGACGCCACGGCCCGCTCGGCGCTGAGCCACGAGTTCGATGTTGTGCTGATCAGCGATTGCCATACTACCGGCAACGCGGTGATCACCGCCGAGCAGATCATTGCGCACCACAACGCGACGCTGCCGAACGTGGTGCATCCATCTGCAGCGATACGTGCGGTACCCAGTGCCGAAATTGCATTCCCATGAACGTGACAAGACGGGCTTGTTCCGCCGTGCCAAACATGAGGCAGACAAGAACCTGCAATGGTCGAACGGTCTCTAAAGTACATGGATCCGGAGTCCACTCTGACTTTGCGCGAAGCGCTCACGGAGTACTATGAACTGAACCCGTCGCTCCTCCGGCTGGAGGATCTACCGGACGACGCGGCTGAAATGTTCCGGTGCCATGACGTCGGTCACGTGGTTTTTGGTTGTGACACATCGCTTCGAGGCGAGACTCTCATCGATACGTGGACGATCTTCGGCAGCACTTCGGGGCTGAGGGGCTATGCAGAATATTTCAAGTACCCGCAGGTCAACGCGATCTTTGCGGAAGCCGGATTCACGTCGATTGCTGTCGAGTTCCTTCGGTGCCTGCCGGATGTCATTCGAGTGGCGTACCGTGGTCTGCGACTCGAGCGCAAATGGCCCTGGAAGGAGCACGAGAGTTTTCTCGAGGTTCCGCTCAACGAGATCAGGCATGACTTCAACATTGCACCGATCTAGTGGCGTCCGCAACATTCTCTGACGCAGGTGACCGATCATGATTAGCACGAGCTGCCTGTGTGGCGCAGTCTCGATTGAGGTCCACGGAGAAATACGGCTGCCGCGCTATTGTCATTGCTCGAACTGTCGCAAGGCTTCGGGGTCGGCATACGCTGCGTGGGGAGTCGTGGCATCCAGAGACTTTCGATGGACCTCCGGCGAAGAGCTCGTGCGGCGCTACGATTCAGGCGGAGGTAGAAGAACTTTCTGTGCCCGTTGTGGGTCTCCTCTCAGTTTCGAGCCTCATGCCAATTCGGAGATTATTGGTGTTCCGCTAGGATCGCTCGATGACGCCCCGCCCCCGACGATGCATCTCTGGACCCGATCGAAACTTCCTTGGGTAGAGATTCGAGATGATCTGGAACAATATGAAACGCACCCGGGTTCGCCGATCGAAGCGTAACTACGGCCCTAGACGCAGACCAGGACGACGCATCCGTCGGATTTCGACTTCAATGCGGCAAAATCGCGGTGTATGCTCCGGGACGGACGAGAGAGGACAGCAAACTGACCAGCGACGTACAGATCCACGGCCACTGCGACGAGAAATACCAGCCCGTAAGGGAAGCATTCACCGAGAACTTCAGACAAGGCCTCGAAGTCGGCGCATCGCTCGCGGTTACGGAGGGCGGCAAGTACGTTGTCGATCTCTGGGGTGGCTACGCCGATCGCGATGCAGGCAAGCCGTGGGAAGCCGATACGCTTGTCATCGTCTATTCGACCACGAAGATCCCGCTGGTTCTGTGTGCCCTCATGTTGGTGGATCGTGGGCAGCTCGATCTCGACGCGCCAGTCGCGCAATACTGGCCCGAGTTTGCCCAGGCAGGCAAAGAGAAGATTCCTGTCCGCTATCTCTTCAGTCATTCAGCCGGGCTGCCCGGATTCGATGAGAAGACTCCATTGGAGGCGCTCTATGACTGGGACCGCGTGGTGGCCAAGCTCGCGAGTCAGGAACCCTGGTGGGAACCCGGTACAGCCAGCGGGTACCACGGCTTTACGATGGGCTTTCTTCTCGGTGAACTCGTGAGAAGGATCACTGGGAAGTCGCTCGGTACGTTCTTCCGCGCGGAGGTCGCAGAGAAGCTGGTCGCAGATTTTCACATTGGGTTGCCGAAGCAACATCGTTCGCGGCTTGCAGGAGTCGCCCAGGAGCGACGCCGAACTTTCGAAGTGGAGCCGGGATCCATTGCTGCTCGGTGGGTCGAGAACCAGCCGAGCCCCCTCGATCCACAGTGGTCGAGCAACGCCTGCCAGTCTGCCGAGATTCCTTCGGTCAACGGGCACGGCAATGCTCGATCTATTGCCCGTGTAGGCTCGGTGGTCGCAATGGGTGGCGAGCTCGACGGGTTCCGTCTTCTATCGCGAGAGACCCTCGACAAGGCCCTCGAGGAGCAGATCTATCTGACCGATCTGTGTATAGGTGAGCCTGTTCGGTTCGGCCTCGGGATGGGGTTGAACAGCAAGGAGTTCGCGTTCCCCAATCCAAACACGCTGCATTGGGGTGGCTATGGCGGCTCGTTTTGCATCATGGATCTAGATGCCGGGATCTGCTGCGCATATGCCATGAATCATCTGTTGCCGGAGTTTGGTGCCGATCCACGTAACGAGCGGATCCAGCAGGCGCTGTTTGGCGTTATGGAAGGCAAGTGACGAAAAGCGCGGATCGAAGCGAGCTGATGTTCGCTTGAAGTTACGGGTCGTGCGGAACCACGTGACACCGGCACCGTCGAAGGCATTGATGTGCATTCGGGATTTCGGGGAAGTTCAATGACGGCCGATGTCGAGATACAGGGCTTCTGTGACCGGAAGTACCAGCCGGTAAAGGAAGCATTCACCGCGAACTTCCGACAGGGCTTGGAGGTCGGCGCGTCGCTGTGTGTCACGGAGGGGGGCAAGACCGTCGTCGATCTCTGGGCAGGCCACGCCCATGAAGATCGGACGCGGCCCTGGCAGGAAGACACGATCGTCATCGTGTACTCCACCACAAAGATCATGGTGGCCCTCTGCGGACTCATGCTGGTAGATCGCGGTCTGCTCGATCTCGATGCGCCCGTGGCGAAGTATTGGCCGGAATTTGCCGAGGGCGGCAAAGAGAACCTGCCGGTACGTTATATCTTCAGTCACAACGCGGGCCTTCCGGGATGGGACGAGCCGATTGCGTTCGAGGCGCTCTACGACTGGGATCGAGTGGTTGGCCTGCTGGCTCGGCAGAAACCTTGGTGGGAACCGGGAACAGCCAGCGGTTATCACGTGCTCACCATGGGTTTTCTCATCGGCGAGCTCGTCAGGCGAGTGACGGGCAAGTCGTTCGGCGCTTTCTTCAGGGCGGAAGTCGCGGACAGGCTCGGGGCGGACTTTCACATCGGATTGGCGCC
>JAPULC010000392.1 GCA_027295305.1 Gammaproteobacteria bacterium | reverse complement strand
CGGATCCAGGTCGAGTGCCTTCCACACCATGTCTTCGACCTGTTGGGTTTCTTCCAGGCTGTCGGGCCGGCGAGCCTCGGCTTTCAGGAGATAGTCCCATGCCTGCAGATTGTCCGGATGAACGAATTCCACACGCTGCATCTCGCGGTTCTGCAGCTCGGGGACCACGGCTTCAATGATGTTCGCGATGATGTCGTCCCGTATGTCGAATACATCCGCCAGTGGCCCATCGTACTTCTCGGTCCATAGATGCAAGCCCTCGGCATCGTTCAACTGCGCGTTGACCCGAAGGGTGTCGCCGCGCCTCTGAACGCTGCCTTCCAGCACGTAGCCTGCGCCGAGGTCACGTGCGACTTCACGAGCGTCGGCGTTGCTCCCCTTGTAGGTGAACGTCGAATTGCGGGCAATCACCGGAAACCAGCTTTGCTGTTGTAGGCCGGCGATGATGTCCTCGGTCAGACCGTCGGCGAAGTAATCCTGCGACGGGTCGTCACTGAGATTGTCGAAGGGCAGCACGGCGATGGCCGCGCGTCCGCTGAATCCGGGAACGGGCTGAGAGACGTCCACCAGGAGCTGATCCAAGAGCTCTTCACGAAGGGTGGTGGCCGGCCACCAAACGAAGATCATGGTGATCACGACGACGGCACCGAGCACGACGATGACCGTTCTCGCGGATGCTCCGGTACGCTCCTCCTGTTGCGGAATCGCCATCTGTCGTGCTCTCAATTCGAGGCCGCAATTCTACTCGCAGCCCGCCTGCAACTTTCCTAAGTAACTTCGTCCGAATGCCATGGCTATTGCCCGGTGGGAGCGGCTTTAGCCGCGATCGGGCGCATAGCGCCCGCTCTCCAACCGGACAAAACCGCCGGGCATCGAGCCCGGCGTTTTCGTATCGCGGCTAAAGCCACTCCTACGGTCGTAAACCGCTACGGTGAAGTAGCCAGTTACTACCTTGGTAGGACAGAGCGCGCAGCGATCGGTGTGAGTTTTCAACTTATCGAGCTCACGGGCCTTCCTCGTCGTATTGTCGAGGAGACCTCGCGGGGAAGGCTTCGTACGGATAACGTGCCAACGCCTCCTCGTCGAGCTCCATGCCGAGCCCGGATGCCGTCGGAACCTGTATGTAGCCGTCCTCGACCTTCCACGGGTCGCGTGCAATGGCGTTGCCGATCTCCTCGAGGTTCACGAAGTACTCGGTGATGAGGAAGTTCGGGATGGTTGCGCAAAGCTGAAGCGTCGCTGCGAGCCCAATGGTCGTGCTGTTGTAGTTGTGCGGCGCGACGGCGACGAAGTAGGGCTCGGCCATCGCCGCGATTTCCTTGAGCTCGAGGATGCCGCCCACGTTACAGATGTCGGGGTTGATGATGTCGGCGGCCTGCTTCTCGAACACCTCACGGAAGCCGAACTTCGTATAGAGCGCTTCGCCGGTGACGACTGGAATATTGATCTCCCGCTTCGCTGCAGCGAGCGCATCGATGTTCTCGGCGAGCACGGGCTCCTCGTACCAGAAGGGCCGATATTTCTCGATCTCTCTAGCGATTTTCACGGCGTGCATCGGTGCGAGACGACGATGCATTTCGATGAGAAGATCGACATCCGGCCCCACGGCTTCACGCACCGCACGTACGTTGTCGACGGCACGTTGCTCGACGTTCTTGTCGACGAACGTACGCCAGGGGCCCGGCACCGGATCGAACTTCATCGCGTCGAACCCCTGAGCGAGCACCTGCAATGCTTTCTCGCCGAGTTGCTCGGGTGTGCGCGCGCCCCCCGACCAACCGTTCGCGTACACCCGAATCCGTTCGCGGCACGCACCGCCCAGGAGCTTGTGCACGGGCATACCTGCGGCCTTCCCAGTGATGTCCCACATCGCCTGCTCGAGACCGCTGATCGCACAGTAGAAGTCCATGGCGCCACGGCGTCCTGCAAAGTCGTCATACGTCATCTGCAGAAAGTGCTTTATGTTCGCGGGGTCGCGTCCGATGAGGTAGCGCTTGAGCTGATCAATGTGGGCGGTGATCTGCAGATCTCTATCGGCCTGCGTATAACACTCTCCCCAGCCGAAAATGCCCGCATCGGTGTCGATCTTCACGAAGCAGAGGTTCTTCGCCCTGCCCGGGTGAACCAGAAAGTGACGGATCTCGGTGATCTTCACGGCGCTACGGCTCGACCGACTCGAAATACGCTTGCGCCGCGGCGAGATGCTGGTCGACATTGCTGTTGCCCGCGCCCTGGGTCACGACGGCGAGATGTGTGCCGCCGAGTCCCTTCCATCGTTCTGCATGACTATGCCAACGCTTGGGATTGCCGCCGCGGATCTGGGCCTGCGCTTGAATGCCGAATCCTTCCCAGGGAAGACCTGCCGCTTCACGCTGTGCTCTGATGGTCTCGATGGCCGCCTTCGCAGAGTCGTTGGGACCCATCACGGGCACCCAGCCGTCTCCCAGCCGCGCGCAGCGCTCGAGCAATGCTGGTGCGCCGCCACCGAACCAGATCGGTATCGTGGCTGCCGGACGCGGATTGAGTCCTGCGGCTGTGACGGTGTGCCATTTACCGGTATAGGTCACCGTCTCCTCGGCCCAGAGCTTGCGCATCAGATCGACTTGCTCTTCCTGCCGCTTGCCGCGGTTCGTGAAGTCTTCGTTCAGGGCTTCGTACTCTACTGTGTTCCATCCTGTGCCTATGCCGAGACGAAAACGTCCCTCGGACAGAATTGCGAGCTGCGCCACCTGCTTGGCTACCAACGCAGTTTGTCGTTGCGGCAATATCAGCACCGCTGTGCTCATCACGATCTTATCGGTCACCGCGGCAATGAATGCGAAGAGCGTGAAGGGCTCGTGGAATGCCACGTCCTTGTCGTACGGTCCGGTCCACGGGACGTGGACATCCGCGTCCGCTCCGAGCACGTGATCGTAGATCAGCATGTGGGTTGCGCCGAGGGCCTCGGCGCCTTGTGCGAAAGCCTTGATGGCGCCGGGATCGCTACCTATTTCGTCGTGTGGAAAGACGATGCCGTATTCCATGGTGACCCCCCATCGCGGCCCGCGGCGTCTAGTTGCTGATGACTTCCAGCGGCGCCATCCCCAGCACCTCGCGATAGGTGTTGTGATAGTGATGCAGTGCCGGTTCATTGCGTCCGTAGGTCACGTATTCCTGTGCGCCGGACAGCGCGCCGAGATGTGACAGCGCGGCAGCGACGTAGTCTTCGTCGCGAATCACGCTCGCGAATCCTTCCATGCGGTCGGTGATCTGGCGATAGCGCTCGGCGAACTCGGGATCTTTTGCTGCCTCGATTATTCGCGGATCGATGTAGAACGAGATCTGCGAGAGGCTCTGGTTTGGATTTTCGCCTTCTGGATAGACGCGCACGAGCGTCGGGCCCCCCATGCCGATAATGAGCTGAACGTTAGGGAAGAGGTAATAGACCGGCAATGCCGCCCGGCGCACGTCCCATTGTTCGCGCGGCTCGTCGCGCAGCACTTCGATGTTCTTCATGCACAGCATCATGCGGTGATTACGCAGGTACGTGTCATAGAGCTGCACGTTGCCATAGAAGGTCTCGGCCAGGCTGTCGCGGTGTAAGGTGTTGAAGTGGTAGGTCTCGCCGAACGTGTCGATGGCGAGCTTCCAGTTCATCGCCGTGGGATAGCTCGCATCGCCGTGGCGGACGAACCGATCGAGCTGCCAGGATTCGAGTTCCGGCGCGAGCTCGCCCAGAAGCGCGTCCACCTGAAGCTCCCCCTCTGGATTGGGGTGGACCCAGAGCAAGCCATATCGCTCCACGGCAGGCAGCTCCACCAGTCCGTGACAACTTCGATCCACCGGGCCGAAGTGACTCTCCTTGGGCACGGCGATCAGCTCGCCCTTATGGTTATAACCCCAGGCGTGGAAGGGACAGTTGAACTGTCGTTTCTCGCCGCGCGCTTCGCTCTCGACGATGGTGCCGCGATGACGGCACACGTTCAGAAAAGCGTGAAACTGGCCGTCGTCGTCGCGTGTGCACAGGACTGGCTTGCCGAGGTCGGACGAGGTGAAAAACGAGCGCGGGTTCGGCAGGTCGGCCGAGAGGCCCACGACCTGAGGATAGTCCTGAAAGAAGCGCTGCCACTCGCTCTTGGCGATGTCGGGGCAGGTATAAGAAGAGCTGGGGTTTCTGACCTGACACCCGGCATCGACATTCGTGCCTGCATCGAGATGCTTCATCAGTGCGTCGATGACGCGGAGCTGCTCGTCGCGTTGCATATGATCGGTCCCCGTGGCTTTTGGCCGAAGTCTCCTCGATCGGTCGCTGGAAATCTACTCGCGGCGGCACCGATGACCCGGGGAGATGAACGGTCGTTGAAGATTCGTATTGCAGGCGTAGACTGAACCCCCCTTTTGGGGAGTCTCGTGCCTAGGCGTCCGCCGGTTGGGCGACCAGGCCATCCTGCGCGCGCGCGCCGTCGACTTGGACTTGACCCGTCGAGTGGAGCGCAGACGCCAAACAACAGATCGAACGGGGGTTTCTAATGGCACTCAATGCAATCGGGGAATTTACCCTGAACCAGACGAGTAACACGTTTGACATCGCCTCTGGTGGTGGTGGCACAGCGACGATCAACTATGAGGGAACGGCGACGGACCTCGGCACGGTTCAGGGAACGTTGAGGTGTGTGTTCACTGAGCCGGGTGCAGCGGCGGGCACATGCTCGTGGCGTGGTGCTAGCTTCGTGGACGGAGGCGAGGTTGTGGGCGCTACCGGCGAGGGTGTCTGGCAGAAGGTGGATGGACAACACAAGTGGCGCGTGTATGGCGTGAACCTGCTTTCCGACGGTCGGATTCTGGCTTCGGAGGGCGAAATCGACCTGGCCACTCGCTCCTATAACGGAACGATATCGGAGTGGGGCTGATTGAAGGCCTACCTGTTGATGGCTCTTTCTTGAGCTTCTAAGAAAGACGATGAAATAAGGAAACGCCGGGCCTTGCGCCCGGCGTTTTCGCTTAAGCCTCGGCCCACCGGTAGGCTCGTCAGGGACTCTCTATCCGCAAGAGCTGCATCGCGTTCGCGCCGCGGACACGCTCCCGGTCCGCCTCGGAGAGATTCGCGGCATCGATCTGCTCGAGCGGACGTTCCACGCCCATGTCGAACGGATAATCCGTTCCGATCACCACCTGGCTTGCACCCACTTCTCGAACCAGATGCTCCAACCCCCCAGGCGTGTAGACGAGGGAGTCGAACCAGATCTGCTTCAGGTATTCGCTCGGCGGTTTTTCCATCGTGCGGCTTTCAGGTCGCACGCGATAGCCGTGGTCCGAGCGGCCGATGTAGCTTGGCAGATAACCGCCGCCGTGGGCGGCACAGAGCTTCAGCCCGGGATGGCGGTCCAATGTCCCGCCGAAGATGAGATGCGACAGCGCGATGGTGGTCTCGATGGGCTGACCGATGATGTTGGTCAGATAATACGGTTTGACCCGTTCGCCTAACGTGCACCCCAGGGGGTGCACGAAGACCACAGCATCGAGCTCTTCCGCCTGCCTCCAGAAGATGTCATGAGAGGGATCCGCCAGTTCCGTCTCGCCGATGCGCGTCGAGATCTGACAGCCTCGCATGCCGAGCTCGTTGATCGCATACGTGAGCTGCTCCGCCGCGAGCTCCGGATGCTGAAGCGTCACGGCGGCGAGCCCGACGAAACGATCGGGATGGCTCGCGCAAACCTCTGCGATGTGTTCGTTGGCAGCACGTGCGATGTTGCGGGCGAGATCGGGGTCGGCCCAGTAGTAATACTGCGTCGGCGATGTGCTGACGGCCTGCATGTCCACACCCATGGCGTCCATGGCCGCAAGGCGCACCTCCACATCGGTGAGCTTCGGAAGATACTCCGTAATCAGTGTGCGGTTCTGCTCCGCCGACTCCGCGCTCGAAGCCTCGGCCTGCTGGCGCAGCGCCTCGCGCCGCTCGGGACGCTCCGCCACCAGCGCTTCCACCGCTAGCACCAGCATGTGGGCATGGATGTCTACGACTCGTGTGCTCACGATTAAAGATTACCGAATGTCTTCAGCTCCCAGTCGGTGACGGTCTTGGCGAACTGATCGATCTGCCAGCGGCGATCACCCACGAATGCCGCCACAAACCCGGTGCCGAGGAGCTCTTTCGCCACTTCGGATTGCTCGAAGCGATCGATGGCCTCGGCAAACGTCACTGGAAACTTCTCACCGGGCGCGTCCTTCACGGCCCAACCATCACCCTCGACCGGTGGCGCGAGCTCGAGCTTTTGCTCGATGCCCAGTCGACCCGCGCCGAGCACAGCCATCAGTGCGATGTGCGCGCAGACGTCCGCGCCGGCCACGCGAAACTCGACGCGTGTTGCAGCAGGGGTGACGGTGATGACGCGAAAGGCGACGGTTTTGTTGTTGATCCCCCAGGTGTTGGTGAGCGGCGTGAAGAGACCTGGCTGAAAGCGTTTGTACGAATTGAGGTGCGGCGCGAGCATCAGAAAGAGCTCTGGAACGTAGGCCTGCAACCCGGCCACGAAGTGCTTCATGGTCGCGCTCATTCGATGCTCGGCATCCGGGTCATGAAAGATGCCCGCGCTCGTCTCATTGTTCCTGAGCGACAGGTTGATGTGTGCACCGCAGCCCTGTGTCTCCGGATGGCGCCGTGCCATGAACGACATCATCCCACCGTGCTTGCGCGTGACGGCCTTCGCGACGGCCTTGTAGAGACCGGCATTGTCCGCGATGCGCATGCCGGTGGTCGGTCGCAGGCCCACTTCCAGCATGCCGATATATTCCGGGTGGACGGTATCGAGCTCGATCCCCATGGTGGTGCAGACGCTGATCAGCTCATCCATGAGCGCGCTGGTCTGCGCCTGATCGACCAGCGAGTACACACGATCGAATCCCGGCATCAGATTCACGTCGTCGGGGCGTTTGGCCTTGATGGAATCCTCGGTTTCCGCGAGCATCGCGCCTTCGAGCTCGAGGCCACCGAATACTTCGAGGCCGATGGCATCGAAGCGCTCGATCTCTCCTGCGAGCATCGCGCGAGGGCAATGAAGTGCCGTCTCATCGACGTATCTACCGATGAGCAGCAGGCCGTTGCCGCCCGAATCGAGGGGATACTCCCGGCAGCTGTCGGCATCGATGCGAAGCACCCCGTCGACGAATCCACCCGCAGGATCCAGGAATGGGTTGGTCTCAATCATGTTGTCGGCGGGATCCAACGCCGACGGTATCGCCATCCATGCGATGCCGTCGGTCATCGCCTTCTCGAGATGCCGGATGTTATATCGCTTCGATCGAAACGAACCGTTGACCTCGAACATGCCGAGGTTGGCGTGGGTCAAGCCACGCTCCTCGGCCTTCGCGATGACTTTCGCAATGCTCTCTGGACTGTTCATTTTCCGCCTGTCTAAAGCCTTTAGATGTTTTCAATACGCCGAGGCGACCGACTGGGGTGTGACGAAGTAGAGCAGGATCCGACAGGCCGCGTGGGCGTAGCTCACGAAGATGTACGGCGCTTCACCTTTATAGGCGAGAAA
>JAPULC010000391.1 GCA_027295305.1 Gammaproteobacteria bacterium | reverse complement strand
GCGCGCTGCGCCTCGGGAATCTTCACGGGGCCTCCAAGATCCTGACAAGTGGGCTACTTCTACCACAAGCAGATTCAGGACATCCATCATTGTGAGCTCGGAACATCGAGAGTCTCTGTACCCGACGCTCGGGATACTTCGTTGGAGGGTGTGTGAGGCAGCCGCGTAGCGGCCGGTCACCGCGAGCGGGGCCATGGATTTAATGAGGTTACCGAGAACGGAACACGATCACCTTGGTGTGAGCGATGTGGTCATGCACGCAACGCCGGTCGCTGCGGAAGATGAACAAGACGTTCACGAGAGCCAGCAGGTTTCCTATGACTGGAATCAGGGTGACTGCCGCGAGGGGCAGATAGCGTTGTCCAATCAGCTTGGGTAGGGCAACCAGTTCCTCGCTCTCGTAGTCCACGATCTGCGTTCCGGCTGCCATCTTGCCCAAAGTCTGTCCCCGATGCACAAGTGCGTATCCGTGCACCAGAAAGAAGACAACGAGCCCGACCACCGTGAATCCCAATAGCTCCATGAGGCTCATCTGATTGTTGAGTATGTTGTCCCAATAGCCGGTGACGCTGTACAGCACGACGGCAATCACGCCGCTGATCAGCCCGTCGAGGCTTGCTCCGAGCAGACGCGCTCCTCGGGGCGCGAGTGGAGTTCCGATGGCGTCATCGACGGAGAGCTCGGCTTCGGGGACGGCGTAGGGATCGGTATCGGTCATCGCTGTTGACCCGCCTCGCTGTTGGCGAATGCTTGCATTTTAGTCCAAACCCGAACGGGGGAGGATAAATCCTGGAAGGTCCCCAAATGGCGCCCCGGAAGATCGCCGCATAGGAACCTACCGCTCAGCTTCCACCTGCTTCTTCTTGCGCTCCGCGGCGTCCTGCAGTAACTGGCTCATCTCCTTAGCTTTTTCGAGTGCCTTCTGCTGCGCCGAGAAGACGTGATCACCGACCCCTTTGGGGGCCTCGTCGGTCCCGCCGCCGCAGGCAGCGATGAGTAGAACGGGAACGAAAAGCAGCGCGCGAATTGGCCCAACCATGGCCACACACTCCGTCGATTACCTTCACTGGAGGGTAGTTCGTTCCTGTCCGGAAAGGACAGGAGCGAGGGTCCGGGACAGGGATGTCGCGCCAGCCTTGCGGCTGGCGTAAGCAGGACCGCTTTTTTGCGTAGCGAAAAGCAGGGGCCTGGAAGCGAAGGCGAACTGGCTTCGCCGCAGCGTCGGAGGAAATTCGCTCGGATGGCGAACTTCCGGACGATAAATAGTTCGGTTCCGAGAGGTCGTTGCACCGTCCTCGGAGCCGCTTGCCTTTCAGCCAGCGGACTGCTGAGCGCCGCCATCGTCACTCAATCGGGTGCGCACGAGCGTCAGGAAACAGGCCGAGGCCATGCCGGCCGTCGCGAAGAGCATGCACATCACCATGATTTGATAACGCGTCGCAATCAGTGGCGAGACGCCCGCCAGGATCTGTCCGGTCATCATGCCAGGAAGCGATACGAGGCCCACGGCGAACAATGTATTGATGGTGGGAATGAGCGACGCGCGTAGCGCGACCCCGCGGGCGTGCATGTACTGCGCCCCATTTTCGATCTCAGAGAAGAGGCGCTCCGCGGCAAGGCTCACACTGTTCATTGCCGTCGAGAAGATCATGCCCGCGAGGGGAATGACGTAGCGCGGCGCATACCACGGCTCGAGATCGAGAACACCTTGCGTCACGAGCACGAGGGTGAACCCACCGCTGACCGAAATAGACAGGAGTGCTTTGAGATAAAGCCCCTGGCGTTGCTCGCTGATCGTTCCCAACGCAATCCAGGTCGATGCAACGATCATGACGCCTACAACGGCCATGACCAGAAGGATGCTGTCCGACTCGAATATGAACAGCAGCAGATATCCGATGAGCAGCAGTTGTACGAGCATGCGCAGCATGGCGTAGAGCGCGTTTCGATATTCGAGCGACCAGCGAAACAAAATGGCGATGACGACGGCAGTTGGCGCGAACGCGAGTGCGAGATTACTGAATGGGATGACCAGAATGGAGTCGTTCATAGCGCGAGGTCGCTCCTTACGGAAGTGGTCCGTTGACCAGAAGAGTGAATGACACGACGCACCATGTGGCCCGTGCGGTCGCCTGAAGCCGCCGCCCAGAAGCTGCCGATTCATGTCCGGAAATTGCCCTCCCTGGCAATTTCCTCCCACGCTTCCGCAAACGTGGTTTGCGGAAGCTTTCATTTTCCTTGCTTTTCCTGCAGCTAAGCTTCCGGAAAAGCGGAAAATGCCGGGGCGTCCATGCCCCGGAGCTAGTTTCCGGACGGAAACTACCGATAGAGCCAGCTCATCTCCTGTCGATGGCGTGCTTCGTACGCTTTGATCTCATCGTCGAGCGCGAGTGTCAGTCCGATGTCGTCGAGACCGTTCAACATGCAATGTTTTTGGAAAGGGTCGAACTCGAAGCGATGAATTCTTTTGCTCTTGCCGGGGTCCGTGACCGTTTGCGACTCGAGGTCGATGGTGATCTCGGCCCCGGGCGACGCGTGCAGCGCTGCTCTGATGCTTGCGCAAGTGGGCGCGTCGAGGCGAACCGCGAGCAGGCCGTTCTTTGCGGCGTTGGAGTGAAAGATGTCACCGAACGAAGGTGCGATCACCGAGCGAAAGCCATAGGCGTACAGGGCAGTCACCGCAGACTCACGTGACGAGCCGCAGCCGAAATTGGTATCGGCGACGAGGATCTTCGCGTGACGGAAGGGCTCCTGATTGAGGATGAAATCGGCCTTCTCCGAACCATCCTCATTGAATCGATGGTCGTGCAGAAGCATGTCGCCCATGCCAGCGCGTTGGCCGCCTCCGATGAATCGCGCGGGCGTCAGCTGATCCGTGTCGACGTTGATCTGATCCATGGGTGCGGCAATGCCGGTCAGTCGCGTGAATGCATCCATCGGTACGCCCCTCCCTTACAGTGCGCGAACGTCGGTGAAGTGGCCTTTGAGCGCCGCCGCTGCCGCCATGGCGGGACTCACGAGGTGAGTACGGACCTCCGGACCCTGTCGTCCCACGAAGTTGCGGTTCGATGTGGAGGCCCAACGCTCCTTGGGAGCACCGATGTCGCCGTTGAAGCCGCAGCACATCGAGCAACCCGACTCACGCCATTCGAGCCCGGCGCTCTTGAAGATCGTGTCGAGGCCTTCGGCTTCCGCTTGCAGCTTCACCTGCGTGGAGCCGGGGACGACGATCCCAGGAATCTTCGTCGTTTTGCCTTCGAGAATCGCCGCGGCGGCGCGTAGATCGGAAAGACGTCCATTCGTGCAGGAGCCGATGAAGATTCGATCCACGGCGATGTCTTGCAGGGGCGTACCGGGTGTGAGGTCCATGTAAGCGAGAGCCGCTTCCCATGCGGCACGCTGTTCCGCGTCGGCAGCATCGGCCGGGTCGGGTACCACGGCAGTGATGGGCAACGCGTTCTCCGGGCTCGTGCCCCAGGTGAGCATCGGGGCGAGGGTGCTTGCGTCGAGCTCCACTTCGCGGTCGAAGCTCGCACCTTCATCGGTGGGAAGTGTGCGCCAGTATGCGACGGCCTTGTCCCATTGCGCGCCTTTCGGCGAGAAAGGCCTGTCACGTAGATAGTCGATGGTTTTCTCATCGGGAGCGATGATGCCCGCCCGCGCGCCTGCTTCGATCGACATGTTGCAGATGGTCATACGCTCTTCGATGGTGAGGTCGCTGATCGTGCGCCCAGCGTATTCGACCACGTGACCCGTGGCGCCGTTGGCGCCGATCTTGGCCATGATGGCGAGAATGATGTCCTTCGCGCTGATGCCCTCGGGGCGCGCACCCTTCACCAGGACGCGCATGGTCTTGGGTTTGCTTTGCCAAAGGCATTGCGTCGCAACGACGTGGTTGAGCTCTGTGGAGCCGATGCCGAAGGCGAACGCGCCCAGCGCTCCGTGGGTCGAGGTGTGGGAGTCGCCACAGACGATCAGCAGCCCCGGCTGAGTGATGCCCTGTTCCGGGCCCACAACATGAACGATCCCGCGGCGATCGTCACCGAGAGGAAAAGCCGTGTGACCGAATTCCTCTGCGTTGATTGCGAACTGCGCCACCAGGCGGCGCATGCCGGGGTTTTCAATGTCTTCGAGGGCCGGGCCCTTGGTGGAGACCCAGTGGTCGGCGCTCGTGAAGGTCAGGTCCGGGCGCCTCAGTGGCAGCTCGTTCCTGCGCAGATAGGCGAATCCGCCCCCGGAGCCTTCGTGGCCGATGTGGCGGTCGACGAACAACAATGCCTGACCGTGCAGCTCGTGGACGCACACGCGGTCCCAGATCTTGTCGAATAAGGTTTTCGCGGTCATGGCGGTGTAATCATGTGCTCATGATGGGTGTACCGAATCGTGGGGGACTGTCCCTTTGTCGATCCCCTTGTCCGGGTTGAGGCATGTCCCGAATTCGATGATCCATGCACTCCTCAAGCATTACCGTTCAGGAACGCTTCGATCTCGTCGAGTACCTTGGGCCCCATCAGACCGTGCTCGACCCCGTCGAACGCGTGGTAGGTTACGTTTGGACGATCACGGGTGAGTGCGTCCCAAGGCGCGTCGGGAAATACGCTGTCTGCGGTGCCGTAGAGAACGAGGACGGGCATGGACAGTTCGTCGAATCGAGCGCAGGCGTCCCAATCGACATACGCAGAGTAGGTCCGGAGTTCTCCTGCGTATTTCGCGACACGCTCGTCCCGCGGGATCTTTGCGATTTGCGCGCGTATTGCGTCGGCCCGCGAATCCCGAGCCTGGCGATCACCCTTGGTGGGCGCCGGCGTTGACCCAGCGAACAGGTTCAAGCCGACCGTGCCCAGTTCGCGCCTCGCCTCGTAGGCGGCCATGGGCCCCTGCGTCTCCAGTATTTCGATGCGTTGCTTCAGCTTCGAGAGCAGCTCACCGTCGCGGGACAACCACGGTGCGGAATCGGTGATCACGAGGCTGGTGCAAGCTCCGGGAAATGCCA
>JAPULC010000390.1 GCA_027295305.1 Gammaproteobacteria bacterium | reverse complement strand
CGGGTGTGCTCGACTCCATTCGGGTTCACGGCAAGGGCGAGCACAAGTACGACAACGTAAGGATCGGTATCAACGGGCGGCTCGACACCCTGCAGGCGGCGGTGCTGCTCGAGAAGCTCGAGATCTTCGAAGACGAGCTCGCACAGCGACAGCGAGTTGCTGCGTCCTATGAGGCGGCGCTTCACAATCACGTTCAGACGCCACGCATAGCGGCAGGCGCGGTCTCAGCGTGGGCGCAGTATTCGATCTGCTCGGATGAGCGGGACAGGATCCGCGCTGCCCTCACCGAAGCAGGAATTCCGAGTGCCATCTACTACGAGCGTCCTCTTCACCTTCAGACGGCCTTTACCGATCTCGGCTACTCCGACGGCCAGCTTCCGTGCAGTGAATCGACTTCGAAACGCGTCCTTTCGTTGCCGATGCATCCTTACCTGACCGAAGACGACATCCAACAGATTGCGGGAGCCATCGTTCAAGCGCTCGCTTGACGGGATGCTTCGTGATGATCGCGTTCGATATAGACCAATCCAGGATACGGTGGGTGAGCAGATTTTCGCGGAATTGCTGCAGATTGGTGTGCGGTCGCTGCGTGATCTGCCTGGGCCGTCGACTCTAACCGGCCGCAATTGGTGCGAGTCGCGATGGCGAAGTCCGCCTCCGCAACCAGCAATCGGCCAACGTCGTGCGATACTTCAGTCTGGAAAGTCGGTTTGCTGCCATGATCACCATCATCGATTACGGAGTCGGCAATCTCGCCTCCATCTGCAACATGCTGAGGAAGCTTCGCATCGAGAGCCGCGTAAGTTCCGACCCCTCGGAAGTAGCTCGCGCGGACAAGCTCATTCTCCCAGGGGTCGGTGCCTTCGACGAAGGCATGCGTCAACTCGAGGCGCGGGGCCTTCGAGACGCGTTGGAGCGTCGGGTCATGAACGACGGCGTGCCGGTGCTCGGTATCTGTCTTGGCATGCAGCTGCTGAGTCGCGGCAGCGAAGAGGGATCGCTCGAAGGCCTCGGCTGGGTGCCGGCCGACACCGTGCGCTTTGACTTCTCGGGGCTCACGTTGCCGAAGCCGCTGCCGGTGCCTCACATGGGTTGGAATCAAACGGATCTGCAGGGGCGTGCCACGCTGTTCGATCACGCGAATCCGAGCAAGTTCTATTTCGTGCACTCCTATCACCTACGCTGTGATGACGAATCCATGGTGGCGGCACAAGCCGAGTACGGCATCCGATTCACTGCAGCGGTGGAGCACGAGCATGTGTTCGGCTGTCAGTTCCATCCCGAGAAGAGCCATCGCTTCGGCATGGAGCTGCTGCGTTGCTTCGTGGAATATCGGTCGTGCTGATGATGCGGGTGATTCCCTGTCTTCTGTTGAAGGGCACCGGGCTCGTCAAGACCGTGAGATTTGCAGACGAGGTCTACGTCGGAGATGCGATCAATGCGGTGCGTATCTTCAACGAGAAAGAAATCGACGAGCTGATCCTTCTGGACATTCTTGCAACGGTGGAAGATCGGCCCGTGAACGAAGACTTTCTGCGCGATATCGCGGGTGAGTGCTTCATGCCGCTGTGTTATGGCGGGGGCGTGCATAGCCTCGAGCAGATGGAGCGCATCTTTGGCGCCGGTGTAGAAAAAGTAGCCATCAATGCCGCCGCGGTGAACGATCCCGGGCTCATCGAGCAGGCCGCGCGTCGATTCGGTTCTCAGAGCATCGTCGTCGCCATCGATGTACGCAGGAGCTGGCGGGGTCGTGCGCAGATCTACACGCATCGCGGCAGCAGAAAGCACGGGCTTACGCCCTTGCAGCATGCCCGCCAGGCGCAGGAGCGCGGCGCCGGCGAGATTTTTCTCAACTCCATCGACGCCGATGGCACCGGCTCGGGCTACGATCTAGAGCTGCTGGGAGAAGTCGCGAGCGCGGTCTCGGTGCCTGTGATCGCATGTGGCGGGGCTGGCGAGCTCGAGCATTTCAGAGACGCCGTTGACGCAGGCGCGAGCGCGGTTGCCGCGGGCAGCATGTTCGTCTTTCACGGCAAGCACCGCGCGGTGCTGATCACCTATCCCGAAGCCCACGAGCTGGAAGAACTCTTTGCAATCGATGCGGGGTGCCGCCGATGATGCAGGAAGAGATCGACTATCGGATCCGCACCCGCTGCATCGCGGATATGAAGGACGCAGAGCCGCCGATCAGGTGTCACGCGCGTTGGCAATCGTGAATTCCCAGAACCGTCTGCTGATGAGAATGTCGGCCGACCCATCGTCCGCGGCCAAAGCATGCGTACGCTGCATCATGAATAGGGCAGCCGACCCCCTGATCTCGTTCGACGCGCACGGGCTCTGTAATCATTGCCAACGCTATGATCGCCTCGTCGACGTGCGTACCTTCCGCGGCGAGCAAGCGCGGCGCGAGCTTACCGCGCTCGTCGAGAAAATCAGAGGAGCCGGTGAGGGGCGCGATTACGACTGCATCGTCGGTGTGAGCGGCGGTGTCGACAGCACCTATACGGCCTATCGAGTGAAGCAATTGGGTCTCAGAGCGCTCGCCGTTCACCTGGACAACGGCTGGGACTCGGAACTCGCGGTGAAGAACATCGAGCGGGTGCTGAAGCGGCTCGACATCGATCTCTACACCTACGTGATCGACTGGAACGAATTCCGTGACCTCCAGCTTGCCTTTCTCAGAGCCTCTACTCCTGACGGGGAGATTCCCACCGACCACGCCATCAATGCGCTGCTATGGCACCAGGCCGCGCGGCGAGGCATCCGCTACATCATCTCCGGTATGAACTTTGCCACCGAGTCCGTGAGCGTGCCGCACTGGTCGTACGGGCACTCCGATTGGCGCTACATCAAGGATGTGCATCGTCGCTTCGGGCACCTTCCCCTCAAGACGTTCCCTCGTTTTTCCTTGCTGGAGCTCGCCTGGATCAATGTCGTGCGACGTGTACGGATCGTATCGCTGTTGAACTATGTGGAATACAACAAGGCCGACGCAATCGCTACCCTGAAAGAACAGCTCGGCTGGGTGGAATACGGCGGCAAGCATCATGAATCCCTATACACGCGCTTCTACCAGGCCTGGGTGCTCCCAAGGAAGTTCGGCATCGACAAGCGCTGGGCGCACCTCTCCGATCTGATCAACTCGGGTCAGATGACGCGTGAAGCGGGGTTGAGGGAGATTGCGCAACCCGCGGCGCCCGAGGATATTCTGGACCAGGATCGTGAGTATGCCGTCAAGAAGCTCGGTCTCAGCGACGACGAGTTCGAGGAGATCATGCAGCTGCCGGTGCGATCGTTTCGCGATTTCCGCAACAGCTTTGCCTTCGTCGAGCGGCTGAAGTGGCTCGTCGACTGGATGCGCGAACGAGGTTGGTACGCCCGGTGATCAACCTGCATGTCTATCCGTCGCCCATGACGCACGAAAGCAGGATCTTCCGGGCGACGGCGGCGCTTCGAGAGTGGCGCATCTTCGATGAGATCTGCCTCGTGGGCGTCCTGGGTCCGGGGCTCGCGCCGCGCGAAGCACTCGATGACACGCGCGAGATCGTGCGCTTCCCGCGTGCGCGCGCCCGAGGGGTCGTCGGCGAGATTGCGCGGACCATCGGCTGGTCGTGGCGAGTCTATCGTCATTGGCGCACCGACGCGGTGGCGTGCATCAATTGCCACAGTCTTCCCGTGCTGCCGTTGTGCGTGGCGCTCAAGCTGCGCACCGGCGCCAAGCTCATCTACGACACCCACGAGCTCGAGACGGAGACGAATGGGCTCACGGGCGTTCGACGCGCTGTGTTCAAGGTCGTGGAGCGAGCGCTGATTCGGTTCGTGGACGATACCATTGCTGTGAGCGAATCCATTGCCGACTGGTATCGCGATTCGTATCGCCGCCGTCGCCCACATGTGGTTCTCAGCTGTCCGCCGAAGCGTTGCCCGTCGAAGACTCGGCGGCTGCAGGCGGCGTTGGAGATTCCGGACTCCTCGCGCGTGTTTCTTTATCAAGGTAAGTTGGCACCGGCGCGGGGGATTGAACTCATTCTCGAAGCGTTCGAGAGTCTCGAGGAGCCGCACATCGCGTTGGTCTTTCTGGGGGATGGCCCGTTGGAAGCACGCATCAAGGATGCTGCCGTGCGGCGCGACAATATCTTCCTGCATCCGGCGGTGCCCCCGGACGCCTTGCTCGATTACACGGCTTCGGCGGATGTGGGCCTCTGCCTGGTGGAGAACGTGTGCAAGAGCTACGACTACTGCATGCCCAACAAGCTGTTCGAATTTCTGATGACCGGACTGCCGGTCATTGTCACCGATCTGCGGGAGATGGGCGCATTGATCCGGGAGGCGCAGGCAGGGTGCGTCGTCCCTGCCGCGCCCACCGTAGATGATGTGCGCAACGCGGTGCGCGAGCTCGAGCCGGAGCGGCTCGCCGCCATGGCGGAGCGCGCTGCGGCCCTGGGTCGGCGATATACCTGGGAGCAACAGGAACCCAAGCTGCGCGCGGTGTATGCAGCGCTGTTTCGAGAGCATTCGTTGGCGTGAACGTGTGGATCTTCAATCAATACGCGATCCCGGCGACGGCGGCGGGTGGCACGCGCCATCAGAGCCTGGCACGTCATCTACGTGCGCTTGGCCATGAGGTGGTCATCATCGCCTCGGAACGCAATCTGCTGACGAAGTCGGTGCAACGAATAAATC
The DNA here is from genome assembly GCA_027295305.1 of Gammaproteobacteria bacterium. Taxonomy (GTDB): domain Bacteria; phylum Pseudomonadota; class Gammaproteobacteria; order Pseudomonadales; family Azotimanducaceae; genus JAPULC01. Next base: position 10,655 of record JAPULC010000390.1, on the reverse strand, counting down.
GCAACGCGGCCTTGGAGACCATCGCCGGAGTGCCGTTTTACTGGATAGCCATGCCCGAGGGCGCGGATGGTTTGTTTGCGCGGGTCGCGGCCATGGTGAGCTTCGCCATCAAGATGCTGCGTGAGCGCTTTCCCGAGGAAATGGGCACCCCCGACGCGGTGATCGGCTCCACGCCCAACCACTTCGTTGCATTGGCCGCCATGTGGGTGGCGCGACGCAGAAACTGTCCCTTCGTGCTGGAAGTGCGGGATCTCTGGCCGCAGACATTGATCGATCTCGGACGCATGTCTGCGCGTCATCCGGGTGTGAGATTGTTCTCGCTGTTGGAACGCACGCTTTACCGGCGCGCGGACACGGTGCTCACGCTGCTGCCTTCGTCCGTGGATTACATCGCGGCGAAGCGCTGCAGTCGAGAAGGTATTCATTGGTTGCCGAACGGTATCGATCTCGACCTCGTGGAAGCGGCAGAGCCGCCGTCCAACGACGCGTTCGAGGTCATGTACGTCGGCGCCCACGGGCTCGCCAACGGCATGGACTCATTGCTGGAGACCGCGCGGATCGTGCAGGCGCGCGCGTGCGCAGAGCGTATTCACTTCCGCTTCATCGGTGACGGCCCGATCAAGGCGGAGCTGATGCAACGTGCGCGGGAATGGGGACTTCGAAATGTCGCGTTCGAGGCGGCGATTCCGAAGAATTGCATTCATCGGGCCATGGCGAAGGCGGATGCGTTCATCGCGACTCTGAAGGATGCACCCGTCTATCGTTGGGGCGTGAGCTTGAACAAGCTCTATGACTATCTGGCGGTGGGGCGCCCCATAGTATTCGGCGCCGACACGCCGCTGAACCCCGTGGCAGAGGCAGACGCCGGTATCGTGACGCCGCCGGAGGACGCCGAGGCGATGGCGAGCGCGGTGCTTGAGCTCGCCGCCATGCCGGTGGAGGCGCGGGCACGACTAGCGCGAAACGGCCGAGAGTTTGTGGCGCGTCATCACGACAATGCGGCCCTCGCAAAGAGGCTCGAGCGCATCCTGTGCGAGCTGATAGCGTGAGCGCCGGCTGGTACCGTAACTATGGCAAGCGCGCGTTCGACCTCGTGGTGTCTTCATCGCTGTTGATCACTGTGCTTCCCCTTTTTTTGGTCGTTGGTGCGTTGGTGTGGTGGAATCTCGGCCGGCCGGTCTACTTTCGACAGGAGCGGCCAGGCCTCGATGAGACGCCGTTTACGCTCGTCAAGTTTCGGACCATGACCGACGCGCGGGACTCATCCGGGCGGGTTCTGGCGGATGATCAGCGGCTCACTCGGTTTGGCCGCATGCTTCGCCGCACGAGCCTCGACGAGTTGCCGGAGCTGGTGAACGTCATTCGCGGCGACATGAGCCTCGTGGGACCACGGCCACTGCTCATGGCATATCTGCCGCTCTACGACGACTTCCAACGACGTCGTCACAGCGTGCGACCGGGGATCACCGGGTGGGCCCAGATACGCGGCCGAAATGCCGTCGACTGGGAGTCGCGCTTCGAGCTGGACGTCTATTATGTAGAGCATCTGTCGATGTGGCTGGACCTCAAGGTGCTTGCACGCACGTTTGCCGCGGTCCTGAGCAGAGCGGGCGTGAGCCAGCCGGGCGAGGCGACAATGAAACATTTTCAGGGTTCCCTTCGTGAGTAGGAGTCGTGAGTAGGAGTCGTGAGTAAGAGTCGTGAGTAGGATCGCGATCTATGGCAGCGGTGGCGCCGCGCGGGAAGTCGCGTGGTTATTGGAGGACCTCTGCGGCGCGGGTAGCGAGCCCCACTGCTATGTGGACGACGATCCGGCGCGCCAGGGTAAGTCCGTTGGTGGCGTTCCGGTGATCGGATTCGACAGCCTCTGTAGCGACGACACCGATGACATCGAAGTGATTATTGCGGTGGGCGACTGCGCGACGAGACGCAAGCTCGCCGGGCGGTGCGCGCAAGCAGGCTTGGGCTTTGCAACCGTGGTGCATTCCTCGGTACGCCGGGCGCCCTCGAGCGTCATCGGGCGAGGCACCATCATTGCAGCGGGTTCAATCGTCTCCGTGGATGCCGTGATTGGCGAACACGTCTACGTGAATCTCGACTGCACTATTTCCCACGACGTGCTGCTGGGGGACTTCGTGACGCTCTCTCCGGGCGTCCACATTCCCGGCAATGTGCATGTCGAGGAAGGGGTTTTCATCGGCACGGGCGCGACCTTCGTGCACGGCACCGAGAGTGCGCCGCTGATGATCGGGCACGATAGCGTCGTCGCAGCCGGTGCCTGTGTCACCGAGCCGGTCAAACCGAATACCATGGTGGCGGGGGTGCCGGCGGTGCAGAAGAAGAAGGGAAGAGCCTAGTCGATATGACCACGCTTGCCATTGACGGTGGCACTCAGTCGTTTGACCGGAGGTTGGCACCTTGGCCGGTCTTCGGAGCCGACGAAGTACAAGCCGTGGGCGATGTCTTGCGCTCGGGCCGCGTGAACTATTGGTCCGGCTCTCGTGGCGGAGAGTTCGAGGCGCGCTTTGCTGCGTGGGTGGGCTGTGAGTTCGGGGTGGCGGTGGCTAACGGATCGCTGGGCCTGGAGTTTGCGCTCAGGGCGTTGAAGGTGGGCGACGGCGATGAGGTGATCGTGACGGCTCGCTCGTTCGTGGCCTCAGCCGGTTGCATACGCAACGTCGGTGCACACCCCGTTTTCGCCGACGTCGACCGAGACTCCCAGAACGTCACTGCGGAGAGTCTCGCACCGCGCATCGGCCCGCGAACCAAGGCGATCGTGGTCGTGCATCTTGCAGGATGGCCTGCTCGCATGGACGCGATATTGGAGCTGGCACGGGATCACAATCTCCAAACAGTCGAGGACTGCGCGCAGGCGCATGGCGCGCGCTTACGTGAGAATCCTGTTGGGAGTATGGGCGATATAGGGGTGTTCTCGTTCTGTCGCGACAAGATCATGAGCACTGCCGGCGAAGGCGGCATGTGCACGACATCCGATCCCGCGGTGTTTGAAAGCGTGTGGTCGTACAAGGATCACGGGAAGAGTCGAGCGCTTGCAACCGCGCCTCATGCAGGATCGCAGTTCCGCTGGCTGCATGCGGGGGCCGGTACGAATGGACGCATGACGGAGGTGCAGGCAGCAGTCGGACTTCGACAACTGGACAAGGTCGACGGCTGGCTCGCGCAACGCCGTCGTAACGCAAGCCGACTGCGCGAGGGTCTGCGCCAAATGTCGGCATTGCGCATTCCTTGGCCATCCGTAGAGGAAACACACGCGTTCTATGGATTCTACGTCTTTGTTGAGCGCGAGGGGTTGCGCTCTGGTTGGACTCGCGATCGGATCGTAGCGTCTATTGTTGCAGAAGGCTTGCCCTGCTTTACGGGCTCCTGTCCAGAGATCTATCGCGAAACGGCCTTCGCCGAACACCCCCAGGCGAATGTGAGATTGCCGGTGGCGAAGGAGTTGGGTGAGACCAGCCTTGTGCTGCTGGTGCATCCCGGCATCACGCTCGAGGATATCGATGCGATGGCGGAGGCCGTGGACAGAGTAATGCGCGCGGCAACTCGGTGAGGAGCCAGTCGCTCACGATTCGGTCCGTGGTCGTAACGGACGTGGCTCCGAGTAAGAGCCACGACTTCTCGCGTCTTGCAGCACTTTCATTGGGATTTGAAGGCATGGATTCGTTGGTAACGTGCAACCGTCATCTGGTTGAGCCATGACACGCCCCAGTCGCGTATTGATCTCAGGGGCCGCCGGACTTACCGGCGCCTTCGTCGTACGCGAGTTTGCGCGGCACTCTGATCGCTTCACGGTTGCGGCCTTTGCAAGGTCGGCAGAGCGCGTTGCCGCTGCCGGCCTCGAAGCGTCTGGCGCAAAGGTTCACTACGGCAGCTTCGAGGACCGCGAGTCGTTCTGCCGCGCGCTCGAAGGGCAGGACATCTACGTCCACCTTGTTTCTCTCGGATTCGGGCACGCCCCCACGGTGCTCGACTGCTGTCGACTTGCTCGGGTGCGACGCGGTGTGTTCGTCAGCACCACGGCGATCTTCACGGATCTGGACCCCGAGTCGAAGGTAATTCGACTGGAGGCAGAGGCAAGAATCAGAGACAGCGGGATGGATTACACCATCATTCGGCCCACGATGATCTTCGGAACCGACGAAGACAGAAATATGAGCCGTCTGATTCGGCACCTCGCACGCTGGCCGGTAGTGCCCGTTCCAGGCCCCGGGACCTCCCTCATGCAGCCCGTTCACGCGGCCGATCTAGCCAAAGCCATCGTCGCCGCTGCGTCGACCTCCATCGCTATCGGCAGGGAGTACAATGTCTCGGGCGCGGATCCCATCACTTATAACCAGACGCTAGATCTGATCGCGGAGCTGCTTGGGAGGCGAGTATTGCGGGTGCACGTGCCGCTCCGGCTGATGATCCCGCTGTTTTGGCTGTATGAAAGATTGATGGCGCACCCGCGGCTCAGTGTGGAGAAGCTGTATCGGCTCAATGAGGACAGAGCCTTCTCCAATGCTGAAGCGAGGCAAGACCTGGGGTTTGAGGCGATGGCGTTTCGTGAGGGGATCTCCAGGGAAATCGACGAAATGACGAACCGTGCGCCGTCCGGAGATCGCGTATCTTCTATAATTTCTCGTGCTGCGACTCATCCATCAAAAGCGCCGTTCAGAGCTATCGTGATGGCGAATGGTCGATAGTGGAGCAGGGACGCTGACACGTAACTGCGCAAACTTGCCTTTCCAGAGCGCCAAGTGAATCGATCTCTCAAGCGACTCGTCGCCGTGACCGCGGATGCCGTGATGGTGCCGTTCGCTCTCTATGCGGCCCTCGCGCTTCGGTATGGTGAGTGGGATTTTGGTGTCTTGCGTTTCTGGATGCTGTTCCTGGCTGCGCCTACTGTGACGATCGCGGTGCTCCAACAGCAGGGTATCTACCGGGCGGTCGTGCGCTACATGAGCACTGAGACGCTCATTGGCATTGCGCGCAGCGTCGGTGTTGCCGCCATCGCCATCTGGGTGCTCGCATATCTCCTTCAGCTCGGAGGGTTTCCTCGTTCGGCGCCAGTCATTTTCTGGTTCATTGCCGTTGCATGGGTTGGCGGCGTGAGGATGCTGATGAGGATGTACGGCTCCAGGGAAGCGCGCTTGCTCAACACCGGAGAGCCAGTAGTGATCTACGGCGCGGGCGAAGCCGGGGTCGAGCTCGCAACGGTGTTGCGTGGCGGGACCGACTACGTGCCTTACGCCTTCATCGACGATCAGCCGGAGGTTCAGGGTAGCTCTATTCATGGGATTCGCGTGTACCGGCCCGATGAGCTCGAGGCCGTGCTCGCGCGGGGCAACGTCGAGCAGATTCTGCTCGCCATTCCGTCTGCGGACAGAACCGAACGGCGACGGGTGCTCGAGGTTCTGTCCTATCTCGCGGTCAGAGTCCGCTCGGTGCCTCATCTCTCCCAGATCGTATCGGGCGAGGCGAGCCTTGCTGACTTTCGTGACATCAGTGTCGAGGATCTTTTGTCGCGCGAGCCGGTGCCGCCGGACCGACCTCTCCTGAACGAATGCAATGCCGACAAGGTGGTGATGGTCACGGGGGCGGGTGGCACCATCGGCGGTGAGCTTTGTCGACAGATCGTCGAACTGCGCCCCGCGCGCCTGATCATGCTCGAACTCTCGGAGTATGCGCTCTATGCCATCGAGAAGGAGCTCGAATCGCTGCTCGCCTACGACGGCTCAAAGGTGCAGCTCACCCCCATCATTGGGTCGGTGCAGGATCCGACACTTCTGCAACGGGTGATTGCGACCTTCGGGGTGCAGACCATCTATCATGCCGCCGCCTATAAACACGTATCGCGCGTCGAAGAGAATGTCATTCAGGGGGTCCGAAACAACGTCTTCGGCACCTATTCGATCGCTCGCGCGGCGCGTGAGCTCGACGTCGAAACGTTCGTCCTGGTGTCCACCGACAAAGCGGTGCGTCCGAGCAACATCATGGGCGCCACCAAACGCTGTGCCGAGCTTATCGTGCAGGACCTGGCGCAGGAGAGCAGGACGCGGTTCTGCATGGTGCGTTTTGGCAATGTGCTCGGCTCGTCCGGTTCGGTGGTGCCTCTATTCAGCACACAGATTCGAAATGGCGGTCCGGTGACCGTGACCCATCCGGACGTCACGCGCTACTTCATGACCATTTCGGAAGCGTCCCAGCTCGTGCTGCAGGCCGGCTCGATGGCTCGCGGCGGAGACGTGTTCGTCCTCGACATGGGCGAACCCGTGCGAATTCTCGATCTCGCCCGGGCGATGATCCATCTCATGGGGCATGAAGTGCGGGACGATGATCATCCGGGGGGCGAGATCGAAATCTCGTTCATAGGGCTGGCGCCGGGGGAGAAGCTCACCGAGGAGCTCGTGATCGGCCGAAACGTATCAGGCACCGCGCACGCCAAGATCTTGCGGGCAAGTGAACGCCGCCTCGGCTCTGGAAACCTGGAGCGTCTGATGCGCGAGCTCGGCAAGGTGTGCGACGAGTACGACTGTGAAGGCGTGCGTCATACCTTTGCTAAATACCTCGAAGAGGTAGCCTTCAAGGACGACATCGCCGATCTGCTATGGAAGAGCCGGCCTCCTGAAGGGAGCGCCACGATCACGAGGCTCGAGCCGCGCAAGCCCTGAGTGCGGGGTGAGCCTTTCACCACTGCCAGTCGTCGATCAATATTCGTCCACTTGGCGTGGGGCGTTGTAGACTGGCACGCTATGAGATCGAGAACCTCCACGGGGTTCATGCCAGCGCTGGTCGCATTCGCGTTGCTGCTGGTAGCCTCGCTGCTGCTTCTCGCATTGTCGTCTCTGCTCGAGGGCCTGGGCGGATTCTGGTCGCATCCCGGAGATTGGCTGTCAAGGCTCGATCCGGCCACCGCTCTCGATACGCTCTCGAATGCGGCCGAGGTGGTAGCGGGCGTGCTCGCGATCGCCATCACCGTCGTGGCGATCGTGGTGGAGCTGGCTGCGACGCGCTACACCCATCGCATCACGATGTTGTTCGTTCGCGAGCCCGTCAACATCGCCGTGATGAGCTTCTTCGTGCTGACCACGGTTCAGTGTGTGTGGATTGCCGCTTCCCTCGGTCAGGAATCGCCGAGCGAGGCGGTGATGCCGAATGCGGGACTTGCCATCACCCTTGCGATGGTCACGATCTGTCTGTTGGTCCTGCTGCCCTACTTCGCCTTCGTGTTCTCGTTTCTCTCGCCCCCGAACGTGATCACTCGCATCCGCATGCAAGCGCTCAAGGCCATCAGGAAAGCGCGATCGGGTTCCAAAACACCCTTGAAGATTGCGGTGCTGGAGGCCATCGAGGAGATCGAGGACATTGCACGCGGCGCCATCGAGCACAGCGATCGAAGCATCGCCATGGCGGGAATCGACGCGCTCGCCGAGCTGTTGCTCGAATACGACCGCGGCTTCTCGGACCTGCCGGATGCCTGGTTCGACATGGAAGAAGAGGTGCTTCACAACCCCGACTTCGTTTCGATGGCACCCATCGTGCTGGAGGAAATGCGCGAAGATCGGCTGTGGGTCGAGGTGAAGATCTTTCGCCAATACCTGGGCATGTTCACCGGCAGCCTCAATCGCGCAAGAGATGTGTGCAACATGATCGCGCTGAACACACAGCGCATTGGCACCCACGCTACGGGACCCTCGGCTGGGCTCGGGGCAGGTCGACGTCAAGCGCTCTTGAATCTCACCGTGCGGTTTTTCAACAGCTATCTGCGCGCGGCCATCAATGCGAACGACCTTCGCACCGCCTACTACCTGTTGAATCAATATCGGCTGCTCGCCGAGGCAGCAGTGAAAGCGGGGCTCGATGACAGCGTCATCGCTATTGCGGAGTACTTCCGTTACTACGGGCAGCTCAGCTACAAGATCGGCCAGACCTTCCTGTTGGAGGCGGTGGCTTACGATCTCGTGCAGGTAATCCAGACGGGTCTCGACATCCATTCGTTGGTGGTGGATCCGTTGATCAATCTTTTGCTGGAGGTGGATAAGGAAAGCGGATCGCAGGCGCAGGAGGCGAGCTTGCTCGGTGTGCGCAGAGCTCAGGTTCAGCTCGCGACGCTGTTTCTCGTGCGTGGGGAAGACGAGCGGGCGAAGCGTGTCTGCGAGGATCTGAAACACGAGCGGCGCGAGCGACTGATACAGATCCGCGACGAGTTGATGGCCGAGGATCGCCCGCGGTTCTGGGAATTCACCGACCGTGGCGTGAATTTCGCTTATCTACCCCCAAAGCAACGCGCGAAGCTCCCGGAATTCTTCAGTTGGCTCGGTATCGAAGCGCAGACGAAGGAAGCCGCGTTGAAATAGGCCTCGCTGGGTGCCATTAACGCAGGGATCTCACATAGTCGCGGATCAGTTGCCAGGTCAGCGCTTTCCCCATCAACGTGTTGTGATCTCTGTTTGGAATCACGTGAAGCTCGCTCTCTGCGGCGAGTGCTGCGCGCAATCCATCGGTGAAGCGTCGTGGAATCACTTCGTCGTACTGCGCCGCGATGACGAGTGCAGGCGTTCGAACACGACTTGCGTTCGCCATGCAGTCGAAGGGATGTTTGAGCAACGGCTTCACGGGCAGCCACGGAAAGTGATGCGCCGCCACGTCGCGAATGCTGGTGAAGGGACTGATCAGGATCAGCCCATCCAATTCGCGGTGCACCGCAAGATGGAGAGCCATCGCAGCGCCGAGACTACGTCCTATCGCCACCATCCGGCTCGCGGGATGCTTGTCGCGGATCCAATCGAAGCTCGCGAGCGCGTCGCGTAGAAGCGCGGTCTCCCCCGCCTCGCCCTCGCTGTCGCCGTAGCCGCGGTAATTCATCAAATAGACGTTTGCTCCAACGTCGAGCATGGGCCAAGTGGTGTGAGCGACGTTCTCGGCATTTCCTCCGAAGTAGATAGCGGTGATATCGCTCTCGCGATCCATTGCCACCACCTCGAAGCCGCGCAGAGCAATGCCATCCACCCGATGCTCGACGGGGTGGATGCGAGGGTGATTCGGGACGGACGCTGGAGCGGCGCCGATGAACAACAGCCGTTCCTGCTGCAGATAATACAGCGCGCAGATCAACAGATACCCGCCAGCGATGACGAGGAACGGCAAGGCGACTGATTTCAAATCGATTCGAATCACCACGCGCAGGAAATGCCCGGCAGCCTACGTGGAAACGCGGCGAAAGTGGAGCCTCGTGTGGGGGAAGGGGTGGAGACGCGATTAGGCGGCAGAAGGCTGGGGGGGAACGCGATTGGTGCGCGCACGAAGCAGGTACGTCGGCACTTCCGTTCGTGACCCACCACGTGCGCACACCCTCTTTAGTGCAACTTGCGGGCCAACCATGCTGCTAGCCCAGAATGCGTGCATTCTGGTAGCGGTCCGGGGCATGGATGCCCCGGCATTTCCCGAATTTTCGGAAGCTAAGCTGCAGAAAATTCTAGGGAAATGGGAGCATCTGCAAATCACATTTGCAGATGCGCTAGAAGAAATTCACAGGGATGTGAATTTCTGGACAGGAATTAGCTTTCCTTTCAGCCCTCTGATCTCGGTGACGTGGCAGCCGCATCGATCACTGCGATGGTGCATCACGGGAGTCGGTGCACTGAGGTGGTGCGTATCCTGCGGTTAATTCCGGCGATCCGGGCCCGCCGCCGCCGTTGATCATTTCACCCGTTGGGGAGGCGTTCGTGGTGAGGGGCTGTGCTGCATCGCGCGATCGAACCACTCGTCGGCACTCGACTCAGTGGTGTAGCGTCGCGTCACCGCCTTGATGCGCGCGAGTGCGCCGGGAGGATAGGTGGCAAGCTCCTCGGCCAATGTCTGCGCTCGCTCGGCAACCTCATCGTCCAGCACCGAGGCGTATGCAATGCCGAGCCCCACGAGCTCTTTGCCGAGAAAACGGCGACCCGTCAGCGCAACCTGGGCGGTGGTTGCCTCGCTGTGTCGTAGCCGAAGCCACGCGAGGTTGTAGGGTGCCCCCATGCCTTGGCGCACCTCACCCACCTGGAGAAACGCCCCGTCTCCTGCGATGAGGAGATCGCAGGATAACGCCAGCGCCGCCCCCCCGTTGATGGCATAGCGCTCCAACGCCCCGACCACTGTTTTCGGACACTGGAAGAGCGCCTTGTGCACGGAACGCCAGATCTTGCCGAACTCGGCCATCCATTCCGGCGCCGGATCGGCATTGAATTCCTTCAGATCGAGTCCCGAGCAAAATGAATGGTCGTTGCCACGCAGCAGAATGACACGCACCGCGTCGTCGGCCGATGCCGCTTCGATGCTCGCGGCCAGCTCTTCTCCCAGGGGTCCCGTGATGGCATTGCGCCGCTCGGGTCGATTCAGAACGATCTCAATCCACCCCTCGTGTTTCTCGGTGATGACGTTCATATCGGATCACCTCGGCTGTTCAGTGCGCGGGATTCTCTCACAGGCGGCACGGGTTCAGGCAGCGGGGGGCGTTCGGGAGCTACCTGCGCGGGAAACGTTCCAGCTCCCAGTACGGCAGCTCGAGTTCCGCTTTCAGAAACAGCCCGCCCCCGACTTCTGTGAGGTGCCGGTGCAGACGGCGGCGATACCAGGCGGTCTTTCGAAGCACGACATCGGGATCGGTTCTCGCG
>JAPULC010000039.1 GCA_027295305.1 Gammaproteobacteria bacterium | reverse complement strand
CGGCACCACACCTGCCCAGATCGGCGCCGCGTAATCGTCCTCCAGATCGATGGGCCCGCCCTCGCGCACCTTGATCGATGCCTCGTCCAACGCAAGGCGCACCACGCCGGTGGCCCGCAGCTCCTTCGGGGTGGGATCGCGCATGTCCGCCAGACGTCCCGGGATCAATGCCTCGACGAACGCATCCAGCACAACACGTTTCTCCTTCCCGAGAAGCTTCTCGCCCCGCGCGTAGATCACCACCGAACGATAATTCATGGAGCAATGAAATCCCGAACGCGCAACCACGACACCGTCGATGTGCGTCACGGTGATGCACGCCATTGCGTCTTCCAAGGCACGAATCATTCGGCTCGTTCGATTGCCGTGAACATAGACCGCATCATCGATACGAAGGATCGCAGTGGGCACCATTCGCGGTTCGTCGTTTTCAACAAATGCAACATGACAGATCAACGCTTCGTCGAGTATCTGGTACATCCTGTCGCGTTGAAAAACAGCGCGATTTGCTGCTCTTTTCAGTTTCGTCCTTTGCGTGACTACAATCTGACTCACGATTTTCTCCGCGTTCTTGAATTCATTTTTTCTCCACTCTTTCAGCTTCTCTTCACTATTAACCCAGCCCCAAGAAAAACGTCAAAAACCTTGAGTACGTCATCACAAACTCGGCATCTCGATGCGATCCGAAGCCCAAGTCCTGATATAGATATTGTCAGTAGTTTCGACAAACGTACACGCTATGAAAGCTGCATGGATTGCATTGACCGCCCTTCTAGTGGCGCTCCCGAGCGCCGCCAAAGTTCTCCCCGAGCCGACGCACAACGAAACCGAAAGCGTGAGAGCCGAATTTCTCGACACGCCCGGATTCATGAATCGCTGGCGCGTGATGCTCGCGCTCGACACGAGACATCTCTACGGCCTCACCGACACCGATACTCCCGACCTGCGGCTGGCTGTATTCCCGGGCGATCTTGCCGGCAACGAAGCGCGCATGGTCGACACCCGCCAAGCAGGCAATCCACTCGCCGCCGACAGACACGAGCGTGTGGTGAGCGAAACCCTTCGCGCCATTACCGCCTCCGGAGACGGAACCCGCGAAGTCCCCTTCACCACGTTCTCGGAGGTGGAGGCGATGCGCTACATGGCGCTCACCGGACACATTCCGGTAGCCACGGCGCTGGTCGTCACGCAACGCGGTGAGCCGCTTCTCGCCGTGTGGTTCAAGGACGATGCGGACGCTCAGCCGTGGTATTTCTCCTTGAAATCAGTTTATCGCCGGGTTTTACGGGAATACGCCCACCGCAGCCCCACCGGGCGTCTCTCCGGATGGCATTTCCTGATCCACATGGCCGAGAGAGGCAGCCCAGCAGCCCTGGTGGGCCGGGCGGCCACGAATCTACGCGATAACAACCACAGTCGCACGCGCGAGATCACCGAGTGGCTGCGCACCGCGGCCCGAGCCGACAATGCCCTCGCCATCGTGCTTCTCGGCGACATGGAGCGGAACCAGGAGCCACAGAGCCCCGCCCAGCACCGGGAGTGCCTCGAGAAAGCCCTGCTCCAATACGCCCATGCCTCGCAACTCGGATACGTGCCTGCGATGCAAAGAATCCAGGAGGTCGAAGCGGAGCTTGCCGCGTTGGCCTCTCCAGTCCTGGAGGTTGCCGTCAACACAATGGCGCCCAGCGCAATGGCGCCGCTAGGGCTCCCCGAATAGCACGGTTTCGGGCCGACGGCAGGCGGCGTTTCGTCGTAGTCTAAGAGCGAAGCGCCCCTGCCGGCGCCCGTTTACTCACATACGCCTGCGTACCGCCGCATCGGGTAAATTGTTCCTCCCACAATGATGAGTCGCTGTCATGGCGTTCCAGTTACATCCGCGTCTCGCCGCAGATACGATTCCCCTCGGCAAATTTAGCCTCTCGCGACTGCTGCTGATGAACGACAGCCGCTATCCGTGGTGCATCCTCGTGCCCGAGCGGGAGAACATCCGGGAGATTCATGCGCTCTCGGAGAACGATCAGCGCACGCTCCTGCACGAGATGTCGCTGCTCTCGCAGCGTATGCAGGAATGTTTCGACGCGCACAAGATGAACGTCGCGGCACTCGGCAATCAGGTCCCTCAGCTTCACGTGCACGTAATCGCACGCAATACATCGGATCCGGCCTGGCCGGGAGCGGTGTGGGGTTTCGGCGATGCGACGCCCTATGCGGACGCCAATCTATCAGCGTTGCGCCGACGTCTCCTCAGTGAGCTCGGCCCGGGGTTTCAGGAACGCCGGGAGGCCACTGGATAGCAGACCCCCGTTCCCCCAAGGCCGCAATATCCGTTGGGTACCTTCGCCAGATATTGCTGATGATGGTGCTCGGCGTAGTAGAACGGGGGCGCCTCGCGCAGCTCTGTGGTGACTTCCGGAAACCCAGCCCCCGACAGTGCAGCCTGATACTCCTCGAGGCTCTGTGCCGCGGCCCGTGCCTGGGCATCGGAGTACGTGTAGATCGCGGAGCGATACTGAGTCCCCACATCGTTGCCCTGCCGCATTCCCTGGGTGGGATCGTGCATCTCCCAGAACAGCCTGAGAAGCTCCACATAGGACAGGATCTTCGGATCAAACACCACCAGCACGGCTTCGGTGTGACCGGTAAGGCCACTGCAGACTTCCTCGTAGCTCGGATTCGGTGTGCTTCCGCCCGCGTATCCTACCGCCGTCGTGTAAACCCCCGGGGCCTCCCAGAAGCCGCGTTCGGCACCCCAGAAGCAGCCTAGGCCGAACTGGGCAAGCTCCATGCCTTCCGGGAATGGCGGCTTCATGGGACGTCCGTTCACGAAATGTTCCGCCGGAACGGCCATCTCCTCTTCCCGGCCCGGAAGCGCCTCGTCTGATCCGGGAATTCTGAGCTCATTCATGGACAATGCCACGGCTTGCCTCCGATGCTTTCGTGAGACCAGTTTATACGAGGCTGATCGACACGGCTAACGCACCCAGGCATCCCGTGCCGGGGCTGCTGAGACGCAACCGCCAACAATACGGTTTTTTCGATCAGCTGCTAATGCTATAAGACGCACTCTGCAATCGCGCGCGCGCACGAGAAGCTAATGCATCGGTTCGTCGTGATATCACTGCTCCTCGCGGCTCTCAGCATCCACGAGCAAGGGCGGTCGGGCTCCAACGAGCCCACGCAGGCGCGATCGGCTGAAGCTGAGCTCGCCAGCGCTATTCAGAACGGGACCTCGAAGGACGTGGCGAAGCTGCGCAAACGCTTCGTCCGTGCACCAGACTTCGTCGATCGGCTGCAGCGGATGGCTGAGCTCGAGGGCGAGACCATGGCGCTCATCGATCAGGAAGCGCTACGCCTGGGCGCGATGGGCACTGCGCTCCTGGACCAGTACTACGGCAATCTGCTCGGTCACCTGGCCCTCAAGCTGTACTACGAGCGGGTGGGAGAGCTGGAGGCCGCGGCAAACCACAATCGCGTCATGGGTTTGCTCACCGAGCAAATCGAGGAGATGGGCGACGGCTCGCGTGAACGGCCCTATAGGGTGTTCTCGGCAGGGGAGGCGTCAACGTTCCTGCGTAGCCGGGGCCGCCAGGGCATGGGCTCCATCTATATCCCGCGCGCAGATGATCCCTCCCTGCAGCCCGGCGAGTCGTGGGACCTAGCGATCTTGGTCATCAGTGGCAGAACGAGCGTCGAACCCGGATCCGAGCCGCTGCTGTCTGAATATTTCGATCTGAGCGAGACGTTTCAAGCGATTCGGCGGCGCAGCATCCACGAAAGTCCCGATACGGAGTTCAATCCGATCAATCTGATCTACTTCCTCGCGCGCCGGGGAGATCTCGCCGCAATGACGGCGATCGGCACCTTCGTGGGCTTGCGGAATCCAGCAAGGTTCGAGCAGTCGCGTCCATGGCTGCAGCAGGCTACACGCCGGGGAAATCTGCTGGCGCAGCTTGCCCTGGCTGAGCTATTCACCACCAAGGCCCGTTCGGTGAGCGCCGAAGAGGCGGTGCCCTTCGTTCACATGGCCATCGAGCAGCATCTGCAGGCCATGGCCAAGGGTTCGACGGAAGCCATGGTGCAGCTGGCGCGGATCTACCTCGAGGAGCACTTCGGCATTACCGACACCGAGAAAGCCATTGCACTCCTGGACAAGGCCGCATCGCTGGACACCATCCCCGCGCTGCAGCTTCTCGCAAGCTTCTACTTCGACGGCGAATACGTCGACAAGGACGTGCAAGAGGCGGCAGCGTTGATGCGCCGCGCCGGCGAGCTCGGTAATTCCAGGGCACGCCTGGCGTACGCGCGCATCCTGGTCGAGCTCGACGAGGATCGCGAGACGTTCGCCGAGTCAGCGCTGGGGTGGATCACCGACGCTGCCGACGAGGAGGACGTCGAGGCAATGATGCTTCTCGGCGAGGCGTACGCCAAAGGCAGCCAGGTGAAGAAATCGGTGCGTCGCGCAAAGCGCTGGTTCAAGCTCGCGAGTGAGACGTCGGACGATCCGCAGATCATCAACCACGTGGCCTGGACGTTGACCGTGAGTGACCAACATCGCCTGCGGGATACCGACTATGCGCTCGAGATCATGAACCGCATGATGAACGATGACCCGAATGCGCGAAGAAACCCTGCCTACATCGATACCTGGGCTGCTGCCTATGCCGCCAACGGCGACTTTCAGCGCGCGATGGAGCTTCAGGAGGAGGCGCTGACCCAGGCCGAGCAAGCCGACGCCGATTATGTTCAGACCCTGCGCGACCACATGGAGTCTTTCCAAAAGCAAGAAACCGTCGAGGAGGCCGTGCCCTAGAGCACTCATGGGGTCTGACCCCATGTTCGTGCCAGCCACGGTGTGCCTGGCACGATCCTTCAAGACAACAATTTCTCGCAACCGCGGATGAGTGATCTCATCGACAAAGCGCACTTCGAAGCGCTGTTCCTGGGCGATACATCCCTGCTCGACCTCAGATCTCCAGGCGAGTTCGCCCGCGGCAGCTTTCCGCACACCCGTAACCTTCCCCTGCTCACGGACGAAGAGCGCCACGCCGTGGGGCTCTGTTACAAGCAACGCGGACAGGCGGCCGCCGTCGCCCTGGGAGACGAGCTCGTATCGGGACAGCTGCGCGAAGAACGCATGCGCGGGTGGTCCGCCTTTTTTGCGAAGCACCCTCACGGCGCACTCTACTGCTGGCGTGGCGGATTGCGCTCGGAAACGGTCCAGGAGTGGCTTCGAGGGGCGGGAATCATGGCGCCGAGAGTGTCAGGTGGATACAAGGCGTTGCGGCAGTATCTCATCGACGCAACCGAGGAAGCGGCAATGACCCTTCGTTTCCTCGTTCTCGGCGGTCGAACCGGGAGCGGCAAAACCAAGATCCTTACGCGATTTGCCGAGAAGGTCGATCTCGAGGCTCTCGCACATCATCGCGGCTCGACGTTCGGCAGCTATCGCGATGCTCAGCCGACGCCCGTCGAATTCGAAAATGCGTTGGCCATCGCGTTGTTGAAGTGCCGAGCCGTCGGCTCGCAGGAGGTCCTGGTAGAGGACGAATCGCGCACCATCGGACGTCTTGCAATTCCACTGTCCATTCATCAGGCCATGAGTCGTGGACAACTGGTTGTGCTGGAAGTAGACGCTGCCTTACGAGTAGACAATATCCTTGCGGAGTACGTGCGCGAGCCCCTTTCGCAGCAGCCGGCAGTCGAGCTCGAGGCGACGCTATGCGCGGCCCTCGGGCGTATCCAGCGCCGACTGGGCGGGGCGCGTCATGTCGAGATTCAGACGTTGATGCGACATGCGTTTGCAGTCAACGACGACGATGCACATCGCGCGTGGATCGAGCGTCTGCTCACGTGCTACTACGATCCTCAGTACGACCATCAACTCACCGCGAAGAGCGAGCGCATCGTATTCCGCGGTGGCGCCCGGGAAGTCTCGGAATTTCTTGCAGATCGCGGCATGACTGTGATCGGTGTCTGAGTCCAGGGACCGCAACCTGCGTCTGTTTCAGTGGTTCGTGCCGCTGTACAGCGCCCACCTCTGGGTCGCGGTCTGGTTTCTTTACTTTCTGAGCTACTTCAGCGTTGCGGAAGTGCTGCAGCTCGAGGCGCTCTACTTCTTCACTGTCGTCGTGTTCGAGATCCCATCGGGTTATCTGAGCGACCGTGTCGGACGTGTCATCACGCTACGGCTTTCGGCAATGATGCAAGCCGGCTCCGTCGCGGTATTTGCGTTCGGGCCGCCGGAGTTCTGGGTGTTTGCCATGGGCCAGATGCTCTGGGCAGTTTCGTTCAGTTTCTACTCCGGGACGGACAGTGCATTTCACTTCGACGCGCTGCAGGCTGCAGATCGAATCGACGAGTTTCCCGCTCGGCAGGCCAGCATTGCTCGCAATGCCTTCATCGCTCGCGCAGTCTCAGCACTGCTTGGCGGCGCCATTGCGGTGTTTGCATTGAAGCTCGCGTATCTCGCGTCACTCGCTGTCGCAGCCGTGACGGTTGTGCTCACCTTCATGATGCACGAGCCCGAACGGCGCTACGCACCCTCCATCCTGCGTCAGATGAGCACGGTGCTCGGTTATCTCAAACGGCCGTTCCTCGCCTGGCTGTTTCTCTACGCGGTGCTCCAGACGACGCTCTCTCACATTCCCTATGAGTTCACGCAGCCCTACATTGCGGTGGTCCTTGGGGAGAGCGTGGGGGATCTGCTGCACACCCCCTGGATCTCCGGGATCATCATCGCCATCGTCGCATCGGTGGGGGCCATCGCCGCCGATCGTGCCATCGCGATACGCGATCGCCTGGGTGCGCCGGGCGCGCTCGTCGCGGCGACCGCCGTGCAGTGCATTCTCATCGCCGCCATGGCGCTGTCTTTCAACGCATGGATTGTGCCGCTACTCGCGCTTCGCAGCGTTCAATCCGGAATCGGTCAGGTCATCGTCACCACCGAGATCACGCCCCGTATCGGACAGTCGCAGCGCGCGACTTACCTCTCCATGCAGAGTCTCGCTGGACGTCTCGGATTTTCGCTGGTGCTCTGGATGCTCGGGGCTATCGCATCAGGCGACGCGCACAAAGACGCGCTCGAGAGCGCGCTTGACGCGTGTCTCTGGCTCGCGGCGGCCGCGGCTGTATTGCTAGCCCTCACCCGACCGTTCGCCAAGGACACCTCAGAGGCTTGAAGCGAGCGCTTGGCCTCTGGTCGCGACCAAATTAACGCCTATATCACGGGAACCAAAAAGGCGGCGTGCTTCGGGAACGAAGAGCCCT
>JAPULC010000389.1 GCA_027295305.1 Gammaproteobacteria bacterium | reverse complement strand
GAATTTCTGGACATGAACGAAGATCCGGGACAGGGATGTCGCGCCAGCCTTGCGGCTGGACGTAAGCAGGACCGCTTTTTGCGGAGCTTTTTGCGGAAGGAACGCGCAGCAAAAAGAAAGGGCCTGGGAGCGTGGTGGGAGACCACCAAGATGAAGGCGAATTTACTTCGCCGCAGCGTCGGAAGAAATTCGCCCGGACGGCGAATTTCTGGAGGACAAGAACGAGCTATGACAATGAGGGTGCTACAGGGCTCGGATGGGCATTGGCTCGAGGGCGCGCGGCGGCTGTCATCGCCGAACTGCGATGCCCGGCCCGACCTCGATGATCTGTGCCTCATCGTGATCCATGGCATCAGCCTGCCGGCGGGAGAATTCGGAGGCGGGCATGTGGACGCGCTGTTCTGCAACAGGCTCGATTCTTCCCTTCATCCGAGCTTTCCAGAGCTCTGCGAAAATCCGGTCTCGGCCCATCTGCTGATCGCGCGCGATGGAAAGGTAACGCAATACGTTCCCTTCGATCGACGTGCGTGGCACGCGGGGGTCTCGAGCTGGCAGGGACGCGAGAAATGCAATGATTTCTCTATCGGCATCGAGCTCGAGGGCACCGATCACGAACCGTATACGAAGATCCAATATCAGGTGCTCGCAGAAGTCGTGAGGGGATTGCTCGAGCACTATCCCGGTCTCGGCGCTGGAGCCATTGCCGGGCACTGCGACGTTGCGCCGGATCGTAAAACCGATCCGGGCCCAGCCTTCGATTGGGATCGCTTTCGGAGATCGCTGCCGGAAGCATCGAGCCCATGAACCGCGGTTTGCGGTGCATCGGGCTGCTGTCCATTGCAATCACCATGCCGATTCAATCTGCGGCCGAGGTGCGCGTGACGGACGCGGTCGGTCGGGAGTTGGTGCTTGCCAATCCCGCGCGGCGTGTCGTGAGCCTTGCACCGCATACCACCGAGATGCTGTTTGCTCTCGGGGCCGGTGATCGACTCGTGGCGACCGTTCGCTTTGCCGACCATCCACCCGCGGCGCGTCGGGTCCCGCGTATAGGCGATGCGTTCAGCGTCAGTCTCGAAGCGCTTCTCGCGAGCGAGCCGGAGCTGGTGGTTGCGTGGGCGTCGGGCTCGCCGACGTGGCTCGTGACGCGTCTCGATGCTCTGGGTGTGCCGCTGTACCTGAGCGCTCCCACGCGTCTTACCGACATTGGTCGCGAGCTTTTGGCCTTGGGAGCGCTTCTGGGAGAGGCGTCGAATGCCGAGAGACTTGCGGCGACGCTGGAACGCGAGATCGATGCCCTGGGGGACGCGTCGGCCACCGCACCCAGGACTTTCTTTCAGATCTCGAGGAACCCCATCTATACGGTTTCGGATCAGCACATCATCGGCGCCGCGATGCGGCGCTGCGCATTGAACGTGTTCGGCGAGCTGAATCAAGCATCGCCCCAGGTGTCGTTGGAAGCGGTGCTTGCGATGCAGCCGGAGCGCATCGTGGTCACGGTCGACGAAGCTCACACGATTGCGAGCTGGAAGAAATTCTGGGGTCGGTGGGGTTGGGAGCCTCGGTTGGTATTCGTGCCCGCCGATCTGCTCAGCAGGCCGGGTCCACGCATGGTGGAGGGGGTGAAGATCATGTGTGAGGGGCTCTAGCGATGGAAGAGGTCGTGCCAAGCACACCGTCATGGCACGAAAATGGCGTCAGACCAGGATGACCCCAACCCGTCTGCCAACCAACCTCTTATAATTGCGGGAGAGTCGGACCGTTTTGACGAGGGATGTCGTATGGCGTATCCGCGCGATCTGCAGGACACCAATCCGCAAGAGACACAGGAATGGCTCGAGGCGCTGGAAGCGGTGTTGGGCGTGGAGGGGATCGACCGCGCGAATTTCATCCTCGAGCGACTCTCTTCGCGTATGAGCCGCACCGGCGCCAGGCTGCCTTACACCATCACGACTCCCTATCGGAACACCATCCCTTCCACCAAAGAAGCGTTCATGCCCGGGGATCTGTTCATGGAGCGGCGGATCCGTTCGCTCGTGCGCTGGAATGCGCTTGCGATGGTTCTGCGGGCGAATCGGGAAAATCCGGACCTCGGCGGCCACATCGCCACCTTTTCTTCCATCGCAACGCTCTACGACGTGGGCTTCAACTATTTCTTTCGTGGCAGAACCGCCGAGCAGGAGGGCGATCTGATCTATTTGCAGGGGCACAGCTCCCCCGGGATCTACGCGCGCTCCTATCTAGAGGGACTGCTCGACGAGGAGCAGCTCGACAACTTTCGCGAGGAGGTGGGGGGCAATGGGCTTTCTTCTTATCCGCATCCGTGGCTGATGCCGGATTACTGGCAGTTTCCCACCGTATCGATGGGGCTTGGACCGCTGACGGCGATCTACCAGGCGCACATCATGAAATACCTGGATGCGCGTGGGCTCGTGCCGATGGGCGGGCGGAAGGTATGGGCATTTCTCGGGGACGGGGAATGTGACGAGCCCGAGGCCCTCGGCAGCATCTCGCTTGCCGGACGCGAGAAGCTCGACAACCTGATCTTCGTCGTGAACTGCAACCTTCAGCGCCTCGATGGCCCGGTGCGCGGAAACGGCAAGATCATCCAGGAGCTCGAAGGCCAGTTTCGCGGCGCGGGATGGAACGTCATCAAGGTGGTGTGGGGACGGCTGTGGGACCCGCTGTTCCAGAAAGACGTCAACGGCCTTTTGCAGCAGCGCATGAACGAGACCGTCGACGGCGAATATCAGAACTACAAGGCGAAGGGCGGTGGGTACACGCGGGAGCACTTCTTCGGCAAGCATCCCGAGTTGATGGCGATGGTGGAGCATCTCTCCGACGACGACATCATGCGACTGAACCGTGGCGGCCACGATCCTTACAAGGTCTACGCAGCCTATCATGCGGCCGTGCATCTCAAGGGCGAACCCACCGTGATTCTCGCCAAGACCGTGAAGGGTTACGGCATGGGAGAGGCCGGCGAGTCGGAGAACATCGCTCATCAGGTCAAGAAGCTCGATCTGGAAGCGCTCAAGCAGTATCGCAACCGCTTCGACATTCCGCTCACCGACAAGGAAGTGGAGTCGATTCCGTATTATCGCCCCGACCCCGACTCCCCCGAGATGGTCTACATGCGCAGGCAGCGCGAGCGGTTGGGGGGCCCCATCCCGCAGCGGCGCCGCGAGGCCTCCGAAACGTTGAAAATTCCGGATCTGGAGGTGTTCCGTCAGCAGCTGGACGGCACGGGTGAGCGTGAGGTGTCCACCACCATGGCGTTCGTTCGCATGCTCGGCCAGCTTTTGCGCGAGAAGTCCATCAGCGAGCGCATCGTGCCCATCGTTCCCGACGAAGCTCGAACGTTCGGCATGGAAGGTATGTTTCGGCAGCTCGGAATCTACTCATCCGCCGGCCAGCTTTACGAGCCGGTGGACGCAGGCTCCATCACCGCCTATCGCGAGAGCAAGGACGGCCAGGTGCTCGAGGAGGGCATCAACGAAGCCGGCGCATTCTCGGCATGGCTCGCGTGCGCCACGTCGTACAGCTCTCACAACTTCGGGTTGATTCCGTTCTACATCTTCTACTCGATGTTCGGATTTCAGCGCGTGGGAGATCTCGCCTGGGCTGCTGGGGACATGCAGGCAAGGGGATTTCTGCTTGGCGGTACGGCGGGAAGAACGACACTCAACGGCGAAGGTCTTCAGCACCAGGACGGCCACAGCCACGTGCTCGCGTCCACCATTCCGAATTGCGTGTCCTACGACCCATGCTATGCCTACGAGCTCGCCGTGATCGTGCACCAAGGGCTCAGACGCATGTACGAGTCAAGAGATAGCGTCTTCTACTACATCACGTTGATGAATGAGAATTACGCGCATCCACCGATCCCGAACGGTGTGAATGAGGGGATCCTTCGCGGCATGTACCCGCTCGACGGCATTGGCGGCACCAGCAAGAAGAAGGGTGCTGCGCGCGCCGTCAGATTGCTTGGCAGTGGCGTGATTTTGCGCGAAGTGTTGGCGGCGGCGGAGCTGTTGCGTAACGACTTCGACGTGAGGGCGCAGGTGTGGAGTGTCACGAGCTTCACGCAGCTCAGGCGAGAAGGATTGCAGTGTCAGCGCGAGAACCTCCTGCATCCGGAAGACGAGCCACAGGTGCCCTATGTGACCCAGTGTCTGCCGGAATCGGACATGCCGGTGGTGGCCGCCACCGATTACGTCAAGAGCTACGCAGATCAGATCAGAGCATTCATTCCGGCGCCCTATTGGGTTCTCGGCACTGATGGATTCGGGCGCAGCGACTCGAGAGAAAAGCTCCGGCACTTCTTCGAGGTAGATCGGCGCTTTATCGCATTGGCCGCGCTGAAGTCATTGGTGGACCAGCAGCAGATTCCGGTGACCACTGTGGCAGAGGCGATGCGCAAGTACGAAATCGATTCTGAAAAGCCGAACCCGGCGCTGGTCTGAGCCGAGGATTCCGTGTGAGCGTCGAGCAGATATTGATCCCCGAAATCGGCGAAGCCACCGATGTGGAAGTGGTGGAGGTGTGCGTCAACGAGGGGGACAGCGTTCGCAAAGACGAATGCATCATCGTTCTGGAGTCGGACAAGGCGTCCATGGAGGTTCCGGCCCCGGTGGACGGCATCATCAACAAGATTGGCGTGGTCATCGGGGACAAGGTCGAAGAGGGCCAGCTCGTCGTCGAGATCGAGACCGAGGCCGCCGCTGGCCAGGGCGAGCAGACGCCGGAGAACGAGAGCGCGCAGGTACTGGACGATCCCGCTGCGGCGCAAGCTACCGAAGCTGAGGGAGAGCCTCAGGTATCGAGCACCATTGCGGAGTTTGAAGTCGTTGTGCCTGAGGTCGGAGAAGCCAAGGACGTCAAGGTGGTGGAGCTGATGGTGGGGCCCGGCGATCGCATCTCGTCGGAAGATCCGCTGGTGGTGCTGGAATCGGATAAAGCCACGATGGAGCTCCCTGCCGGGGTCGCCGGTCGGGTGAAGACGGTGCTGGTGGCTGAGGGCGACGCGGTGTTCGAAGGCACCGTGATCGCGTTGCTCGAGCTGGAGGCGCCGCCTCCCACGGTGTCTGCATCAGTGGCCGCGGATGAGCCGGCCAAACCCGGTCCGCGGGAGGCGGTGGTTTCCCCACCGAGTGTCCCCACGAGCGCGGAGGAGCCCGTCGAGGCGCGCGGGGATGAGGAGATCTATGCGGGCCCGGCCGTGCGCCGCACCGCCCGGGAGCTCGGCGTCAATCTTGCGTTGGTGCGAGGCAGCGGCGCAAAGGGACGCATTGTGAAGGAGGACGTCGATGCACATGTGCGGGGCAGGCTGACTGCCGGGCGTGGGTCCCCCGCTGGCGCGATACCTGCGCTACCCGAGGTGGACTTTGCCCGATTCGGCCCGGTGGAGACGGTTCCCATGTCGCGCATCATGAAAGTCGCCGCTGCCAACCTCCATCGCAGCTGGCTCAATATTCCTCACGTCACCCAACATGACGAGGCCGATGTGACGGAGCTGGAGTCGTTCCGAAAACAACAGAAGGAAGCCGGGCGCGAGCGCAGCGTAAACCTTACCCCCATGCCGTTCCTGCTGAAGGCCTGCTGCAAGGCGTTGATGGAATTCCCTCGCTTCAACGCTTCGCTGTCGGCCGACGCCGAGAGCATCGTGCTGAAAAAGTATTATCACATCGGCATGGCGGTCGACACCGATGAGGGTCTCGTGGTTCCTGTGATTCGAGATGTCGACACGAAGGACATCTGGGAGCTCGCATCCGAGATTCAGGACACCGCAGGCAGGGCGAGAGAACACAAGCTCAAGTTCGATGAGCTCTCCGGCGCCAGCTTCAGTATCTCGAGTCAGGGAATTCTCGGGGGCATCGCATTCACGCCCATCGTCAATGCTCCGGAGGTCGCTATTCTCGGCGTCGCGAAGATGACCACGCGACCCGTGTGGGACGGTAACGAGTTCGTGCCGAGGCAGATGTTGCCGCTGTCGCTGTCCTACGATCATCGCGCGAACAACGGTGCCGACGCGGCGAGATTTGTGACCGAGATTGCGAGGATGCTCGCCGACATTCGACTGTTGTTGCTGTAGCAGCGAATCTGCGCCGTGTTGGCTCGCCGTGCCAGCGGTTCGAGTCGCGTGCGACAACCGGGCCACCCCGCCAAGTGGTTGTTTCCAAGCGAATGCGTGCGTCAGTCTTTCTTCGGCTGCCACAGAATCTCGCTCGCCCCGTCCTGCGCGTTCAGCACCCGAGCGAGAATGAAGAGCACATCCGACAGCCGATTGAGATAGATACCCACCGAAGCGCCGTCGACATCCGGCTCGCTATCGGCGAGCCGCACGAACGCGCGCTCGGCGCGACGACACATCGTTCGGGCGAGATGGCAGAAGGCGGCCACCTCGCTACCACCGGGAAGGATGAACTCCCGCAGCTCCGGAAGTTCTCGATTGTGGTCCTGGGCGATTGCCTCGAGTCGTTGGATGGCACCGGGGTCGAGCCCGCCCCGCCCCGGCACGGCGAGGTCGGCACCGAGATCGAACAGGGTGTTCTGGAACCCCTGCACCAGAGCCTCGATCTCGTCATTGCGAAGCTGTGAAGCGAGCACGCCCAGACACGAATTCAGCTCGTCGACTTGACCGATGGCCTCGACGCGGACATCGCTCTTTCTGCGTGTGCTGCCGTCGCCCAACCGGGTGTTGCCCTTGTCTCCTCCCCGGGTAACGATTCGTGTGAGGCGCTTCTTACGTTGTTCGTTCCCTTCTTTGTCTGACGCCATTACTTACCCCAGATGGTGGTGGAGATGAGGCCCGTCTCATACGCCTCGGCGAGCTTCTCCCGCGCAAGCTCGAGATACTGTTCTGGCTCTGGGATGCCGAAGTCGCTGTGGCACGCGGTGATGCTGAGGCCAATGTCGACAGCAATGTAGCCCTCGGCAGTTTTGAACGAGCGAAGATTCAGTCCCTCGAAGACGCGGCGAAACGAGCTCGCGGAGCAGTCCTCGAGCTTCGGCACGTGCATGATGGCGCAGAACGTGGAGTCGTCGGATGATCGCGTGATCGTGTCCAGGGGTCGAAGCAGCTGGCGCAAGCGATCGGCGGTGAGCCTGACCACCTCGTCGACGACGACTTGTTCATACGCGCGTTCCAGGTCAGAGAGATTCTTGATGCCGAGTGTCAGGAGACAGCTCGCACCGCCTCTGCGCTCCACCTGGCGAAGGGTGTCGACGATGTGTTGGATCGTCATGCGATCGTTGCCTAGACCCGTGACGGGATCCAGTGTGTTGGTGTGGCGCAACTCCGCCACGTCGCCAGCAAGTGCCTTGTTGTTATTCAACATGGCGTTGTATCCGGTGGTGATCCGCACGGCTGCTCGAAAGCGTGGAATCAGCTCGGCGCGAATGGCGGATTTGTTGACGAAGTCGTCGACGCCCGCTTCAAACGCTTCGGTCAGAGCACCGGCGTCGTCGTGTGCCGAGAGCAGAACCACGTACGTGAAGTGGTTGCTCGCTGCGTCGAGCTTACGGATCTCGCGAGTGAGCGTCAGCCCATCCATCTCCGGCATCATCCAATCCACTACGGCGATGTGCGCGGGACGTGAGCGCATCTGGGTGAGTGCCTCCTTGCCGTGCTCCGCCAGTCGCACGTCGGTGAAGCCTTCGCCCGTGAGTGTCTTGTTGATGATTGCGCTCGAGAACTTCGCGTCGTCGACGACCAGTATGGAGAGCTCTGAGTCAGGCATCCGCGGGAGGTAGGAGAGACATTGATTATTTGGCTTAAACTATAGCGGTTTTGGGCCTTGATGACGAAGCACCGGCGTCCGTGTCGGGTGGTGGTTTCCGTCAGTAAACTAGCGTCCGGGACAGGGATGTCGCGCCAGCCTTGCGGCTGGCGTAAGCAGGACCGCTTTTTGCGGAGCCTTTTACGGAAGAGCGCGCAGCAAAAAGCAAGGGCCTCGGAGCGCGGTGGGAGACCACCAAGATGAAGGGGAA
>JAPULC010000388.1 GCA_027295305.1 Gammaproteobacteria bacterium | reverse complement strand
CACGATTCGGGTGACCAGGGTTCTCGACGCGCCGCCGGCCGAGGTGTGGGAGGACATCGCTCGTCTCGACACCCACGTCGAGTGGATGCACGATGCCGTTTCGATCAGGTTCACCGGCGAGGGGCGTCAGGGCAAGGGCGTTACGTTCGAATGCGACACGAAGGTCGGTCCGCTGAAAACGACCGATCGGATGGAGATCACCGAGTGGGTCGATCGGGAACTGATGGGTGTCCGCCACACCGGTGTGATCACCGGCGAGGGTCGATTCACCCTGGAGGCCGTTGGCAATCGACAGACGCTGTTCGCGTGGGATGAGACGCTCCGCTTCCCGTGGTGGTTGGGCGGACCTCTCGGCGCGCTCTTGGGCGTTCCGGTGCTGCGACTGGTATGGCAGCGCAACCTGAGGAGTCTCGCCGGGCGCTTCGAGGCCTGACTTCCGGCCGCCACGATTTGGCCCGGCTGACGTGAGGGAGGCCGGGCAACATCACCCACGACGGCGAACGACACCTCGAGGCCGCCACCCATCCACTGGACCGGGGGAAGCTGAGGATACGGGTACAGTCATCGATGGCGGTGTACCGGTAGAAACGCCGACGGCGCTTGCTGGTGTTGGCCATTGCCGGCAGCGGTTCGATGAACTTGACGTCGACTCCGCGAGAGACATGATTATCGACAAGAGCTATGACATCTTCATTGTTAGTGCCGAAAAGGACTACAACAAACTTCCCTACGTGATCCGCGCGGCACGAGAGAACCTTCGCGATTTTACCGGAGAGCTGGTTGTTGTGACGCCAACGGCTCTGCCTATGTCGATCGAAGGCGTGCGGGTGCTCAGAGATGAGGAGGTTCTCCCGATTGATCGAACGCGTTTCCCGCACCGCCCCAACTGGACCTTTCAGCAGTTCCTCAAGCTGTTTCAAGATGTGACGACGAGCGATTCCTACCTCGTGATTGATGCTGACATCATCATCAACCGACCTCTGTCCATGCTGGAAGGAACGACACCGATCCTCTACTTGGGGATCGACCAGATGCACCCACCCTATTTCGAGTTCATGAAGAAGATCATCCACCTTCGACGATCGTACGATTACACCTTCATCAACGAATTCATGCTGATGAACAAGAAGATAGTCAATTGCATGCTGGCGCCGCTCGGCGACGACTACATGCAGTTCTACGAAGAGGCTGTCCGCATCATGCACGCCGAATGCTATCTGTCTGAGTTCGAGCTCTACGGCAACTATGTGATGCAGAACTTCCCCGAGCTGTATCGGACCAAGAAGATCACGAGCGAGCGGAACGGTGTGCCCGGGCGTCCTTATACCGTTTCAGAAATCGAGTCCGTGGTGAGTCGGATGCGAGACAGACCGGTCGATGTTTTCACAATGCACTCGTGGGACATATGACTGACGCAGAAATCCAGCGGCTCAGAGAGAAGCCGGCCTCCTACCTGGCTGAAGCCATCGATCTGTTCTGCGAGATGAACGGACAGGTAATCGTCGAGGTCGGCTCGATGCGACAGCGCCTGAGCCACCCGCTCGGCCAGGTGCATCCCTGTTGCAACGACGGACACAGCAGCATTCTTTTGGCGCAGACCGGGAGGGAGTTCCACAGCGTAGACATCGATCCCAATTGCACAGCGATCGTCGAAGAAACGCTTCGATCCTTTGGTCTGCATGAGTCGGCGAGTGCACACACCCAAGATGGGATCTCGTTCTTGTCGCAGTTCGATGGCGTGATCGATCTGCTGTTTCTCGATGCGTGGGATATCGATACGCCCGGGTACGCCGAGAAACACCTCGAGGCTTATCGTGCAGCTGAAGACAAGCTTGCGACGAGACACCTGCTCCTGATCGATGACACGGATGTGGACTACATAGATGGGCGGCTGCAATTTGTCGATGTGGCCGTAGCGGGGAAGGGTCGTCTGTTGGTACCAGAACTGCTGGATCGAGGCTACGAACTGGTGAGAACGGGTCGGCAAACGCTCCTTGCGAAATAGAGCTTGCCGGCCTCGCGCTTCGCCTAACGTCCGCCGAGCTGTTGGCCAAGACCATGGAGCGCCTACCCACTGTTGCTCAGTTCCTCGCGCACCGTGATGTCGTCGATCGAGTGCGACAGCATCAGGGCCACCTGCTCAGGCAGATGCCGCCATTCCCGCATCCTTTCGTAGCCGTGGATCTCGTAGTCGCAGCGTCTGAACCCCAGGTCCTCACCCGCCGGGAAGGCGTGAGTGAAATTGGGATCGGTCTCGCGCTCGTAGCGTGGTACGTGCAGTCGCGCGAGTCGCGTGTTCAACATGGCCGCAGCGACAGCGAAGGTGCCGCCGGAGAGCGCTAGATGGCGGGCGTTGCGCAGTGTGTGAAAGTCGGTTTCAACTTCGTCCGACAAGATGCGGACGTGCGGCCAGCGCTTCGCGATCTCCGCGACGACGGGGTTCGGCCCGCCCTGGACGAAGTTGGTCTGGGTCACGAGCACGACTTCGCGGTAGCCCGAGCGCTCGATCAACATCTGGTACCAACTCAATGGCGGCTGGCCGTACCCCGGGTTCGAGCCGTCTGGCTGGAAGATGTCCCCGGATCGGACGTGGATTGCGAGTGTCTGGTCACCGAGGGACTCGTGGCGCGCACCGGCCTCGAAGAGCGGTTTGATGTGGTCCTGCATGCATTGGTAGCGATACCGAAATCCCAACATTCGGGTCGCTTCGTTGCCGTGGATGAAGATGTCGATGGTCTCGATCCGACTTGTCTCATAGGACTCCGGCTCGGAGGAGAAGTCGAGCGCGATCGCGTGCTCGTTCATGGATCGGAAGGCCAGCGGCCTAGGAATGAGGAGCGTCGCCTCCTGTTGCTGGGCGCGGATCACTGCGTGGCACAGATGGAAGAGATAGTTGCCGATGCCGCCGCCAGGATAGGGCTTCAATACAATCAGCACTTGCTCGGCTCCTCGCCCTCGCGTGCGCGACCGACGAGGTCCACGCCGTCACCGACGTCGACCATCATTGTGGGCGCAAGGAGTGGCGTGCTACGGAGGCAACTCAGAATATCGGGTCGGTCCACAGCGTCGCCGCCCATAGGCCACCGGCAGCGAAGGACAAGGCCAGCACAGCCATCACACCGAGCAAAACCCCGAGTGGGACTCGCTTCCTGATGGCGCCCACCGTGAAACCCCCGGCGATCGCTCCGCCGATGAGACCACCGATGTGCCCGCCGATCGAAATGGTCGGGATGGCGAAGGTGATGACGACGTTGATCAGGATCAGCCCACCCACACCAGAAGCCCAGGGGTTGATCCCGGCGGCCCGCTGAATGATCACCGCGACACCCATGAGGCCGAATACCGCACCCGACGCTCCGACCGTGGGCGCTAGCGGATCGACCAACAGCACGCCGAACGACCCCGCGAACATCGACACGACGTACACGCCCACGAATCGGCTCGAGCCCAACACCCGTTCCAGCTGTGATCCGAGAATCCACAACGCGGCCATGTTCATGCCCAGATGCAGCAATCCGCTGTGCAGGAAGGCCGAGCTGACGAGGCGCCACCACTCGCCCTGATCGACTCCGATCAAGATGAAGTGGCCGTTGGGCTCGAGCCGCGGTGCAGCCGCGAACAGAGCGCCGTCGCTCAGCGCATCGGCGCCGAGTCGTCCGGCAGAGCCACCGACG
>JAPULC010000387.1 GCA_027295305.1 Gammaproteobacteria bacterium | reverse complement strand
TCTTTGCCAGCTGACCCGCATGAGCAACACCGATTCGCAGTACTACCGGGACCTGCTTGCGCGTAGGTTCGCCGGGCGCAAGGTCATCCTCACCGGGATGGTTGCAGGAGCCACCGGCGCGGTGAAGCTGCTGCGCGAGCTCGGCGCGAATCGGCCCCTGCTTCTAGCGGAGGGTGTCGGCACGGGAGATCTGCCGACGGAAGACGAGCTCGACTGGATACTCGTTGGGATTCCGAGCGTGAATAGCGCGATGGAAGGAATCCGAGCCTACGAGGCGGCGCTCGCGAGCCTGCCGGATGAGGCTGCGCATGCAGTCGAACGCTACGATCCGGACAATACCGCGCTGGTTCTGCGACAGATGACCATTGGGCTGCGCACGATTGCAAACAGGCGTG
This sequence comes from Gammaproteobacteria bacterium, assembly GCA_027295305.1. GTDB lineage: Bacteria > Pseudomonadota > Gammaproteobacteria > Pseudomonadales > Azotimanducaceae > JAPULC01. The sequence continues at coordinate 3,529 of JAPULC010000387.1, read as the reverse complement.
TGTATGGAGCAAAAGATGCGCGATGGATAGCCTATGAGGACAAGACCATCGTCGACGCCTTGTGGGACCGGCTCGGGGTTGCGCGCGCACCATCCAGGATCGTTACCGCTAAGGAGAGAGAACTGCGCGACGCCGCCAAAGCGTTGGATCGGGGCGTTGGGACCGTGTGGGCGGCGGATACTCGTGAAGGCTGGCATGGGGGAAGCGAGGGTCTTCGTAGGATTCGCGATGACGACAGCGCTGCGGCGCAGTCACGCTGGTTTGCCGAGCACAGCCACCAAGTGCGGGTGATGCCATTCTTAGAAGGCATCCCGTGCTCGATTCACGGCATCGTGTTTCCGGATACTGTGATCGCGTTTCGTCCCGTCGAGCAGTTGACCTTGAGTCGCCCCGATGACGCCAGGTTCAAATACTCCGGCTGTGCTACGTTCTGGGATCCACCGGACAGCGATCGCGAGGAGATGCGCGAGCTAGCGCGTCGAGTAGGCAATGCACTGCGCAACGAGATCGGTTTCCGCGGAACGTTCACCATCGATGGCGTGATGACTGCAGATGGATTCCGGCCCACGGAGCTCAACCCGCGCTTTGGCGGGGGAATCGGGACGATGTCGCAGGGGTTGCCGGAGCTTCCGCTGTATTGGATCGATCAAGCGGTCTGTCAGGGCGAGGCGTGGGACTTCAGGCCGCACGATCTCGAGGCGATGGTGCTCGAGTCGGGAGATTCGATCCGCACCTGCGGTGCACGCGGTTGGGATCCGATGGTGTACACCGAAACGAAGAATTACACGCTGGTCGAGGAAGCGGATGGGGAATACCGATTTGCGCAGGCGAGCGAGACGCCCACGGCGACGATCATCATCGGACCCTCGCCGATCGGAAGCTTCTTGAGGTTCGCGCTCGCACCCGAGCACAATGCTGCTGGCCAGTCGGTCGCCCCGCTTGCCGTGCGGGCGTTTGCGTTTGCCGATCGCGAACTCGGCACGCAATACGGCGCCCTGGAAGCGGCCCGATCGGTACGTTAGTCACATGACGATACGCAGTCAGACAGCGCATTGGTGGCGCAACTGTGCCGGCGTTCCCGATGAGAGACTGAGGCCCTGCGGGAGACCTATCCGCAGGCCGCCGGTGCGAGTCAGAATGGTTGACCTCTGCCGCGCGTTGCACGCCTATGGCACGGAGGTTGAGAATCCTGGTCCCGCAATGCAGGAAATTGGCCTTAAACTGGGGTTGGTTTCGCCGGTGCGGAGCTGGCTGGTTGCATCATTGGCCAAGACCATCAGGCTGCAGCTCGATATCACCGACGCCGAGGTTCGCAGACGGTGATCGCAGTGTGGAGAAGGCATGGAGATCGATACGAAGGCGGTGCGTGGCTTGCGCGATTCACTCATCGCGCAAGGGCGCTTTTCACCGGACGCCAGAAGCGAGTCGGCATCACGGCGCCTCCCTGCCGAGGAACGCGAAGCGATCGTCAATCGGGTCGCGCCCTTCGTCGAGACCATGTATCTGATGATCATGGCCGATCACGAAGATGTGGAATCCGAGTGGGATGCAGTTCGCGGTGCCATTCGGGTGTTTACCGAAGGGCTGTTGGACGAGACGCAGATCGACGAGATGCTCCATCGGATTGCGCAGGCCCGGCGTGAGGACGGCCCAGAGGCTCGCCTACAGTATCTGGGGGTACGCATCTCAGCGGAGCGGGCTGATCGAGAAGCAGCGTTTGCACTTGCAGCAGTCGCAGCACTAGCCGACGACACCGTGGTGATCGAGGAGAATCGCTTGCTGGAGGAAATGGCGGACTCGTACGGGATTTCAAAAGCGCGTCGGAATTCGATCCTGCAGGAGCTCGGCACCGGGCTCTGAGTCAGCCTGAACCGTCCTGGGCGACGAAGACTTCGTCGGCCTCGATTGCATCTGCCTCGATGCGCACCGATACGTGGTGTCGATAAACTTCGCCACGCTCTGAGGTGATCCTCGGGACTCTTGCTGCATTGATGTAGAGCGTGTCGTTCCATTCACGCATCCAAGGCCGCTCTTGACCCTGTTTGGTCCGCAGATGCATGTGCCCCGCGATGACCGCCAACACTTCGTGACCGATGCGTCGTGCGTAATCGATGGCGTGGGCGAGATCCGGGTCACCCCAATCGCCGCCACCGGGTTTGAAGTCGCAGCCCCACATGTCGGCAGGATTGCTACCGAAACCTGTCGGCCCGTTGTGCGAGAGGAAAATAAGCTTTTCGGTCTCGGCTCGATCAATCAGCTCGGTGAGGCGCAAGCTCGACTCATCGATGCTGCCGACGCCGTGAGTTTGCTCGAGCAACTTGGCGAACGTCAGCTCGGGACCGCCGAGACTGTGCGGACGAGCGGTCACTACAGTGACGTCGACATCGCGTGTGCGTAGGCGGTGCAGACTGTAGCCGCAAAGTCGCGCCTCACCGGCGGAAGAGGCGTGAGTGTCATCCGGCGGGTTGGACCCGAGTATCCTCGACAGTCCGCGCTGGTGGCCGAACTCCGCGGAGAGTCGCGCGATGTCGGCGGCGTCGTTGTTGCCGGGCATCACCAGGGTCGGACGGCGCAGTCGTGAAATGGACTTTGCAACGTTCATCCCACTTCCCGGCGTCCCGCCGCCGAGATCGCCGGTGAACAGCAGCACGTCGTACTCGCTGCGATCGAAGTGCGCGAGATCCCAATCGTCCCAATGGCTGTGCAGGTCGCCAATCACGCCGATGCGAAAGCCGCCCGAGCGGTCCAGAACCATATCCACTGACTTCGTCTCCCAAGGTGCGCGGCCATCCTAGGCGTTTGTAGAGGACCTATAAAGACGCACTGAGAGCAGCAGTCGTGTGTGTCCCCATCCCGTTGCCGTAGAATCGAGTCGAGCCATGAGAGGCATGCAATGCGAGAGGGCGATCGCTACAGCATCGTCAAGGCACCGACCCCGACCAGCGAGCAGCATCGCCTGGTCGATGCCTTGGCGAGCCTGTGTCGAGAACGAGACGGGCTGGAGGTTCCGGTGTATATCGAGCCCGCCCGGCCGGGTAGCGATGCCTGCAATCAGTTCCTCCACTTCCAGGACCAGACCCTCGTGGCCTTTGCCAGCGCGTCGCAGGACGATCCCATCGAGATTCTCGCCATCGTCCATCCCGACTATCGGCGCAGAGGCATCGGGCACTCCCTTGTGGGGGAGATCTTGCTCGAGTGTCGTCGCCGCGGCCAAGGCGACGTCCTGCTCGTGTCCGAAGAAGCATCGGTCTCCGAACGGGGGTTTGCCGATGCGATGGGCGCTCGCTACGACTTCTCGGAGTATCGTATGTTGCTCGATGCGCTCGCTTTTCAAGAACGGGAACCGATGCATTCACCCGCCAGTTTTCGCGATGCCGCCCTGCCCGATCTCGAAGCGATGGTTGTCATTCGACTCGCGTCCTTCGGTGGCAAGGAAGCGGAGGTGCGGGCGGACATTCCGCGCTGGCTCGGCGAAGCCAATCAGAGGCTTCACATCGCGAAGGTCAACGACAAGCCGGTCGGGATCGTG
>JAPULC010000386.1 GCA_027295305.1 Gammaproteobacteria bacterium | reverse complement strand
TGGGACACCGACTGCAATTCCGGCAACGTGGGTTGTCTGATGGGGATCCGCGGCGGGCTCGATGCCATCGATGCGGGTCCCGATTGGCGAACGCCGGTCGCGGATCGAATCTACCTCCCCACGGCCGACGCCGGCAGCGCCATCACCGATGTGGCAAGCGAGGCCATGCAACTCGCGGGCATGGGCCGACGGCTGCTTGGCGAATCCCCCGTCTCATTCAAGTCGGGTGCGCGATTTCATTTCGAACTGCCAGGCTCCGTACAGGGATTTCGCTGCGAGGCGACGCGCGAGGTCGACGGCACTTGCCGTGTCGAGAACGTCGTCGGACACAGTCGTAGCGGCAAGCGTAGCCTTGCCCTGCACTATCAGGGGCTCGCCACAGGGCGAGCGGCCCGTGCGGCCACAGGCACATTCGTCGAGTCGAAGGACACAGCCCGCTATTTCGAGCAGCGCGGCTATGCGCTGATGGCGTCGCCGACCCTCTACCCCGGACAGGTCGCACAGGCACGGGTGAGCGCGGACGCGGGTGACCCCACGAGCGTCGGCGTGAACCTGTACATTCACGTCTACGATGAGAACGACGAGCTTTCACTCGTGCGTGGGCCCGTTCAATCCCTTGCACCCGGCGAAGACACAGATCTGGAGTGGCGCATTCCAGATACAGAAGGCTATCCCATCGCAGAGATCGGCATCGAGGCACGCGGTGAACAGGCAGCTCGAGGCACGGTCTACCTCGACTATCTCACGTGGCGCGGAACGCCGCAGGTGCGGTTCACGAAAACGACTTCCGGCACCATGTGGGGCCGTGCGTGGATCAACGCCGTGGATCAGTACCATCCGCGCTATCCGGAGCCGTTCCGTCTGATACAGAACACGGGCACGGGACTGCTGATCGGCGGCAGCCGCGAGTGGCGCGACTATCGCGTGAGCGCAGACGTCACGATTCACATGGCCGCCGCCAGTGGCATCGCCGCGCGCGTCCAGGGGATGCGCCGCTATTACGCATTGCTTCTATGCAGCGACGCTCAGGCACGACTCGTGAAAGTTCACGACACTGTCATCGAGCTCGGTTGCGTGGAGTTCGCCTCGCAACTCGGCGAGACGCACGATCTCGCCCTCGAGGTGCGCGGCGATCACATCGAAGGCTTCATCGACGGAACATCACGAATTCGCATCACCGATGGCAAAGATCCCCTCGATTGCGGCGGCATCGCACTCGTGATCGAAGCGGGGCGCACGGCGACGCAAGCCATTGAAGTCACGCCCATCTGACATTCGGGAACTTACGCCATGACGTACAAGCATCTGCAGGTGGAGAAGAGCGACAACATTGCGCTCGTCACCATGAACCGTCCCGAGAAGGCCAATGCGCTGAATTACGATCATCTCGAGGAGATCGAGCACGCGGCGCTTTCCTTCTCCGACGACGGCAAGACACGGGTGGTGATCTTCACGGGTGCCGGCAAGCACTTCTCGTCGGGAGCGGATCTCACAGATCCCGGACGCGGCGGCGATGTGCCGATGGTATTGAGACGCCGTCACAACCGCATGGGTGAGCGCGCGATTCGTGCACTCCATGGCATGGACCAGATCACCATCGCCGCATGGAACGGCGCCGCGATGGGAGGTGGTGCGTGCATTGCCACCGCACTGGACTTCAGAGTCGGCGCTGACGACTGTTTCATGGCGTATCCCGAGATCGACATCGGCGTGAACCTCATGTGGACGAGCCTGCCGTTGATCACACATCTCGCCGGTCCCGCGCGAGCGAAGCGTCTCGTCATGGGCGGCGAGCACATTCACGCGCCGACGTTACAGGAATGGGGCATTCTCGATGCGCTCGTGCCACGTAGCGAGCTGATGGATCGCACGCGCGAGCTCGCCGCTTTCTATGCGGGGAAATCTCCGATCCCCGCGCAGATGATCAAACGCAGCGTGAATGCCATCGTCTCTGCACTCGACACCTCCATCATGCACATGGACTTCGACCAGCACCTGTTGAGCAGCACGACGAGTGATCGGGCGGAGGCCGTTCGCGCCTACACGAACAAAGAGCAACCGACGTTCGAGGGTCGCTGACCCGCGTTCACGCGGCGCTGGTATCCTCTGCAAACGCCAGCATGTAACCATCGATGTCCTTGACGGCGAATTCCCGCATCCCGTAGAGCGGCCGATCGACCGGTGCGTGGGCAATGTTCGCGCCGTTTTGTTCGAACTCGTGAAACAACGCTTCGAGGCCATCGCACCAGAAATAGGCATCCCACTGATCGAAGCGACCGTTTGGGGTGATCTCCTCGCCTTCGACCTGACTGAGCATCACGCTGAACTCGTCTCTTACGGGGATGGCAAATCCGGGCGGATCACCCCACAACTGCGGTCGTGAGAATCCCAGAACGTCGTGGTAGTAATCCACCGACGCAATCAGATCCTTGACGAAGAAGAGAGGACTGGAACCGATGATCTTGCTCATGCAGCGCTCCTCAAGAAGGCTTCGAGTCGAATGGCGGGCTCCAATGCGTCTCCTCGACGAGACGCCGGTAGTCTGGGTCATCGTCGCAGCGCTCCGTCGGAAGCTCAGAGTCGATGCTCACCCAATGCAGCTTGCTCTCGATGCCTCCGTGCTGGATGGGTCGAAGATGACCGGGCTCGTCGAAAGCACCCACCGAGATACTCACGTGGTCGGAGTCATCGTATTGGAAGCACAGCGGCGTTCCACAATGCTCACAGAAGCCCCTCGTGGCGAACGGACTGGAGCGTCGTGTGCGCGGTTCACCAGACCAGGTGACTGAATCTCTCGGGAAATTAGCCATCACCGAGAACGGTCCGCCCGTCGCCTTCCGGCACATACGACAGTGACAGTAACTCACGAGAGAAGGACCGACCGTACACTCGAAACGGATGTTGCCGCACAGACACCCGCCTTCCAGATTATCTGATTTCAACACGACTCCTTACCCTGCGCGGCGTCATGCGAAGTGCCAACACACGCCGGCCGGATCGATCAGATGAACTTCGCGTTGGCCCCAGGGAAACTCCGTGGGCTCCCTCCCCGTCACGCCTTGGTAGCGCTCGAGCACGCCCGAGGATTGGATGTGTTGCCACCACGCGTCGAGATCCTCGACGTTCGCAAACATCATCAGATTGCTCTGCATCTCCTGGTTGTGAAAGTCCTGCAGTAGAAACACGGCTTTGCCGAGCTGCAGCTCGGCGAGTCCTTCAACTTCCCAGTTCACGGTGAAGCCCAGGTCCGAGAAGAATGACTTCGCATTCTCGAAGTCGGGTCCGGAAGGAATGAACGGCTTGAGCGATGATAGTGACATGTGGGCAAGTCCTCGAGTGGGGATACAAATGGTGCGATTGGGGAGGCGCAAGATCCGTCACGGTTTTACGATGACGGTCTTACAAAGAGCGTTCTCAGGAACCCGAATGCGCCTGTCATCAGCAGACCAAGCAGACCAAGAACATAGATTCCCGACTGCGGTTCGAAGGCCACCCCGAGAACATTGAGGGCCTGAAGAACCACCATCAGGACGCTGGCGCCGATCATGAACGGAGGTACCCGACCGAGGAGTGCTCTCGAAGCTTCGTCCAGCCGAAGCGTCATTCGCATCGAGTACCCCGCGAGCACAAGCAGATAAAGCACCATCGTTGCACTCGCAATCTGCCACACGCTGACGCCCGATAGACCCAGAAGAAGCAACGTGCTGGGAACGAGCGCGAAAAATGCCGCCCCCAGACTTCCGAGAAGGGCGTTGCGCACACGGAACCGGTCCACGTCAACGAGATCGCCGCGCCGGCTGAATACTACGATGATGCTGGTGAAACCCGCCAATGCCACGCCGAACTCGGCAATGGTGAGCAGCGTGTCTTCGGCGGGCACTATCTACCAGCGCCGACAGAAAACGGGGTCAGACCATGTCGAAGCCCTCGCGAATGGATATGCGACGCGACTATACGGGCTGATCGGAGACATGCGTCGAATTGACCGTGATCAGCATCCCCCCCGGATCGCGTATGGTGAACGAATCGTGAATGTCGCCCCGGGCAACCTCCGACGGTTCGAGCCCTCGCGCAGCATAGTCGTGGTGGGTCTCATTCAGGTCCTCCACCATGAGATCGAAATCGGCATTGCCCTCGCCAGGGCTGTCCTGCTTCAACAGAAGGACGTGCGTACCGCCCCTCAGTTCCAGCACCGCGACCTCATCGTTGCGAAAGATCGGTCGCATGCCGATCTTCTGCATGAACGTCTCGGACTCATTCAGACAGTTGGTATGCAATGTGATGTGACCCACCCAGACGCTGGGTCGATCGTCGACCGTTGACATGTCCGTCACCTCCATTATTCCAGCAAGAAGATGAAACATCTCGCGGCGCCCGGGTGCAAGCGATTCGCGTTCAAGCGAGCCTGAATGTCACAGCAGTGAATGAGAGCGGTGGTAGCTCGGCACTCGCCGTTTGCCCGTCGCAATGCACACCGTCCCAAGCGCGCTTCACCACCCGCTCCGGCTCGTCCCAGCTGTTCGCATCGTGCGGCGAAGAGCCCGCGAGCTGCTCAGCACTGACCACACCTCCGATGGCCCGGTCGAGCACCTTCAATTCCACCCGTTCGACCTCGCTTTCACTGCGATTGGTGAGGAACAGATGCAGCTCCCCGCGCTCCGGATCGAAGATCGCGCTCGTGTCCAGCAACGCTACATCGCCGTAGAGCTCGCTCTCGTAGCGCGGCCCACGCACGCTTGCGCGCAGCGCCAGCCCACGACCACGCTGGGAGATCATCTGAAACGGCCAATAGGTCGACTGAATCAGAAGATCGTCACCACGCGTCTGAATCGGGGCGATGATGTTCACGAGCTGGGCGATGTTGGCGATCTTCACGCTGTCGGCATGGCGGATGAAGCTCTGCAGGAATCCTGCCACCACCAGCGCATCTTCGACGTTGTAGATCTCCTCGATGAGATGCGGTGCGAACTTTGCCCCGCCATCCATGTCCTCGCGCGCGCGCAACTTGTACCACACGTTCCACTCGTCGAAGCACAGATAGGCACGTTTGCTGCCGCGCCGCTTCCCCTGAACGAATCGACAGCACGCGTCCACTTCCTCGATCTGACGGTCGATGCTGTTGGTGATCGCGAGATAATCCGACGTCACGCCGTTAGCGTTGCCCACGTAGCGGTGAAGGCTCACGTAGTCGGCCAATCCGCCGAGATATTCGAGCACCACACGGTCCCAATCGAGATAGGTGGGCATCTGGGGACCGCTGGAACCGCAGGCGACGAGGCGCACGCTGCGATCACAATCCTTCATCATCTTCGCCGCCTGCTGCGCGCGCACCGCGTAGTCAGCCGCGGGTACGTGGCCGAGTTGCCACGGACCATCCATCTCGTTGCCGAGGCACCACAGCTCGACTCCATGGGGTGGCTCCGATCCATTCGCAGCGCGCAGATCCGCAATTCGAGTCCCAGTGGGGGCGTTGCAATACTCCACCCAGTCGCGTGCCTCCTCCGGGGTGCCGGTTCCGAGATTGACCGCCAGCATCGGCTCCCAACCGAGCTTGCGACAAAGCTTCAGGAACTCCTCGGTGCCGAAACGGTTCGGCTCGATGCTCTGCCACGCAAGCTCCCGCACCACCGGCCGCTCATCGAGTGGCCCAATTCCATCGCGCCAGTGATAACCGGACGCGAAGTTGCCGCCGGGATAGCGCACCACGCTGAGGTCGAGCCCGCGAAGCGCTTCGAGCACATCGGTGCGAAAGCCGTCCTCGTCCGCGTGAGCGCTGTCCGGATCGTAGACGCCCTCGTAGATGCAGCGGCCCATGTGCTCCAGGAAGCCACCGAATATGAGCGGGCTCACCGCGTCGATGACGAATTCGGTGTGAAGCTCGATGGAGGTGGTCATGTCGGACTGCCCTCAGAACGAGAACCGATCGGGCGCAAAGGCTTCGAACGTGGCTTTCACGCGCTCGGGATCTTGAGACAGCGACGCGATGATGTGCGTGTGAATTCCACCCTCGGCCGCCTCGCGAATGCGCTCGTGGCACTCCTCGGCCGTGCCGATGATGGCAATCTC
>JAPULC010000385.1 GCA_027295305.1 Gammaproteobacteria bacterium | reverse complement strand
AGCAATCTCATCGGCACCGGCGGCAATGGCTTGTTCTACTGCTTCGCGATCGACTGAAACGCCGCGCGTCACGCACGCGGACTATCGGGCTGGGATTCTCGTCGAATTGTGCGACATCGCGGAGCGATGACGTAATATCGCCGCACTTGGGGAAACCGCGCTCTATGAATCGACCGTTCCCTGCATACAAGGGAGACGAGCCCTTCATCTTCGTCAGCTACGCGCACGCGGACGCGGAACAGGTCTATGGCGAGCTCCAGTCGCTGCACGACCGGGGCTTCAATGTCTGGTACGACGACGGCATCAGCCCCGGACAAAGCTGGCGCCAGGAGCTCGCCGACGCCATCGACGATGCGAGCATGCTTCTTTATTTCGTCACTCCCCAATCGGGCACGTCGGCGAACTGTCACAAAGAAGTCAATTTCGCACTGGACAGCAACAAACCCGTCCTCGTCGTTCATCTCGAGCCCACAGAGTTACCGAGTGCAATGCGCCTTTCGCTGGGTGACATTCAAGCCATTTTTAAGCATCAGCTCTCGCACGAGGTGTATCGCGACAAGCTTCACGGCGGCGTGAACGATTGCCTTCGCCACGGTGTTTCCGCACCTCGAAGCGTCGGCCCCAAGCGACCTGACAAAGTCATCACGCCGCAACGGATCGCGTTCGCGGTGGTGGTGATCGCCGCCATCGCGCTTGGCTTCCTATTTCGTCCCGCCTTCGATGCGTCGAGCGTTCCGGCCGGGCCGTCCAAGCCCATCGCGACGGAAAGCAGCGTGGCGATCGCCGTACTCCCCTTTGCCAACAGGACAAATGAGCCCGACTATTTCACCGACGGCATCTCGGAAGAAATACTCAACGCCCTCGTCAGGACAAATAGCGTCCGCGTCATCGCGCGCACCTCTTCGTTCATTTTCAGGGACGCAGAGCTCAGCGTTCAGGAGATTGGCGAGGCGCTGGGAGCCAGCCATGTCATCGAGGGTAGCGTCAGCAAGGTCGCCGACCAGGTGCGGGTCAATGCGCAATTGGTCGAGGCCTCGGCGGGTGTCCCGGTGTGGTCGGAACGCTTCGATCGAGATCTCGATGACATCTTTGCGCTGCAGGATGCGATCGCCAACGCCATCGTGCGGGGCATGCAGGCGACGATCGAGGACGAGATCATCACCTTCGACGAGATTGCGCCTAGAGTCGGCAAGGTAACCGCGTCCGCCTACGATAATTTCCTGCGCGCCCAGCAACTGCTGCACCGCCCGGGACCGCAAGGCCCGCAGTCTGCCATTGCGTTGTTCCAGGAGGCGGTGGCGAAAGAACCTAAGTTTGCCAATGCCTGGGTGGGGCTTGGATACGCACAATGGCTCGCAACCGGGATTCCGGCGAAGAAGGCACCGCTCGTCAAAGAGTCATTGCAGGCCGCATTGGCGCTCGAGCCCGACAACGCCCGAGCGCTTGCGCTCCTCGGCATGATCACCGCCAGGGTCGAATATCACTGGGATGACGGACTTGCGCTATTGCGTCGCGCGGCGCAGCTCGGCCCTCACGATGCCGAGGTCCAAGCGCTTTACACCTGGCACCTCGGGTCCATCAAACACCCTTGGGCGGCCGAAGCATCGCGGAGAGCCTATCGCCTGAATCCATTGTCGCCGGCCATCGTGAGTGACTACGTCAAGTCGTTGAACGCCACCGGCCGCCAGCTCGACGCACTCAACGTCATGGAGCGCTTTCTCGCCAGTCGCGGTGCACGTGAACCGAGCCTTCAAGAGACCGATCTGCTCGTCGGCGCACGGCAGTACGATCTGGCCGGCGAGCATCTGGAGAGCGCACGGTCGGTGTGGGGTGCAGATCATCCAGACGTGAGGATATTGGAGTATCGCCTGGCGATGGCCAAGGGAGACCCCGCCTTGGCACGCAGTATTGAACAGGAGCTGCTGCTCAGGATGGAAACAGAATACGTCACCCCCTTCCTATGGGGATCGCGCGACAGCCTGGTCGCGCGTTTTCGATCCGGGTATCGGCAACGGGAAACTCAACTCGTGTACGCGGTGTTGGGGGGCAAGCCCCCACCGTTCTCCGATGCCGAGTGGCAACAGCTCAGACAGTCGATGAACATCGCCGAGTTGGGCGACGTGCCGCCGACCCATCGAACGCGCACCGCCAAAGAGATAGAAGTGCTACTTGCGACGGAGATTCCGCTCGATGCTTCCGTGCTCGACAGTTTTGCGGGCGCTTACCAGAGCGCGCGCCGCACGATTGGATTCTCACGCAAGGGAGATGAGATGTGGCTGTGGGTCGGCAGCCAAAGCGGCCCAACGTTGCGGGTGGTGGCCATCGGTGAGCGCCGCTTCGAGATGCTTCCGCAGAAGGGCTATACGTACGAATTCGTCGAACCCGGAACCAGGGAATTCGATCTGGAATCGACCGACGGCCAGATCGTCCATCATTGGCGGCGGGTAGAAAACTGAAGTAACGATCGCGGTGGGACGCCACTCCTACAACCCCTCGAACGCAACGATCGCGGCTTTTCTCCGGAGGGGTTCAATCGCCGAGCGCTTGAACACCTGCAATCGCCGCCCGGGATAGTCTCCTACCACGAGCGTCGCCGGCGAGAGCCGGGTCCAGATTGCTCGGCACATAAGACCAACAGGATTTCGAATCGGGCTCCATCACTACGGTCGAGCCGCCGAAGCCTCCCCAATGAAAGGAATTGGGAAACGGCAATGGAAACTCCTTGCTGGCGAGACCGAAACCGAGGCCGTATCTGACGGGAGAATCGAAGTAAGGATCGTAGGTGTACATCTGTTCCTGATACGCGAGCCGTGCTGTCTCCTTCGACATGAACTCATGTCCATACAACGACCCGCCATTGGTCAGGATCGAACCCAGCTTCACCATCGACTTCGCATTGCCATAGCCGTTCGCCTCTGACTTCAGCCACCTCGGATCGTTCATGAAGCCGGTCCCATCGGCCATGAGCAAGCCGCCAACCCTGTAAGAATAGGAATCCTCGTTTAGGGCGCGCATCGTGCCCGATTCCGTTTCAGCTAAACAGTGAACCTTGGATTCGGGCAGTCCCAGATAAAAGTCAGCATCGATCTTGTCGGCGACTTCCTGACGCCAGAAACTGCCAAGCGACAGTCCGGTGGTTCGTCGGACGAGTTCGCCAATCAGAAAATTGAAGGTGAATCCATGGTAGCCACTCGCGGTGCCGGGCTCCCACCAAGGCGCCTGGGCCGCCAACCTCGACACGGCAACGTCCCAATCAGCTAGATCTCTCCAGTTGACGGGTGGGTCGAAGCCCGCCACCCCCGATGCGTGGCAGAAGAGATACCGTACCGGCAGGTTGGCTTTGCCGGCGGCCGCGAACTCCGGCCAGTACTTGGCTACGGGTGCATCGAGCTCGATGAGGCCCCGATCCAGAATCATCAGCCCACACAGCGCGACAGGTATCTTGGCGCTCGAGGCGACGCCTACGACCGTGTCTTCCTGCCATGGCCTGCTTCGATCAACGTCGGCATGGCCCGCCCAGAGATCGATGACGAACTCACCTTCGATGGCAAGCGCGAACGTCGCCCCGAGCTCGAGGTCGAGCCTGAAGTTCTTCTCGAACGCGGCTCTCACCGATGCGAATCGCTCGTCGCAGAAACCGTTGATTCGAATTTCACTCATGAATCTCTACCGATTCAGTTTTGGTGCCAGGCACCCACCGTGCCAGGCACCGGCGTGCCGCGCACGCTACGGGTCGATCAGCACCCCGGGATTCAGCACCCAGTTGGGATCCAGCGCGCGTTTCGAAGCCCGTAACGCGATGGCAAAGGGCTCCGGTCGCTGCTCGTCATACCACGGTCGGTGCTGACGCCCCACCGCATGATGATGGGTGATGGTACCACCCGCCTTCATGATGGCTTCCGACGCCGCCTGCTTGACCGCCGCCTGCGCTTCGCTGCCGATGCCCGGCTTGTAGCGCCCGGCAAAGGTGTAATAGGGCGCTGGTCCATCGGTATAGACATGCGTGAACCGGCAATTGATCGTGCCGCCCCCGCACACTTCCTTCAGGGCCTTTGCCAGGGCTTGACGCACCTGCGCATCGAATTCCGGCCAGCGATCCCAAGTAATCGAGCTCTCGACCGTATTCGCCACGCGTCCAAGTCCGACGGCTACACCGCCTCCTTTCGGAATGAAGGCGTCGCGCCACGCGCCGGCCGCCCCGCCGCGCCCGGTGGGCTGTCCGGAACCTGCGAACCCAATGTCGTCATCCTCGATCTGACCCCCCGCGCCACGCGCAATCTCCACCGCCTGCCGCATGGGCCATTCCTGCGGAAGCTCGGCCGACTCGAAGCCAATGATGAGCAATGCCTGAGTACCGTCGAGCCCTGCGCCGTCACGCGCGAGATCCGGGTCGAGTAGACGCAAGTTCGCCGGCCAGAGCTTGGTCTGCACGATCTGGCGTGTTGCCTCGTACCCTGCTTCCCAGCTCGGAAAGGTGACGCCTGCGGTGGCCCGGAACTTCGGTCGCACCTGAATGCGCATCCACGCTTCGGTGATGACCCCGAGAATGCCTTCGCTGCCCAACGCAATCCTGTCCGGGCTCGGCCCTGCGCCACTCCCGGGGAGACGTCGCGATTCCCACCACCCCACCGGCGTCAGCATGCGCACGGATTCAACGAAGTCGTCGATGTGTGTGTCATTCGTTGCGTAGTGCCCGCCGGAACGCGTCGCAATCCAACCGCCGAGGGTGGACCCGGCAAAACTTTGAGGAAAGTGCCTGAGCGTGAAACCGTGAGGGCGTAGCCGATCTTCGAGCGCGGGACCGTAAATGCCCGCCTGGATGCGCGCGGCACGCGAGGTCTCGTCGATCTCGAGCACCTGGTCGAACTGGTCCATGTCGATGGTGACGATGCCGCCATAACCCTCGGGCGGGGTAACGCCTTCCACCGACGACGATCCGCCGCCGTACGGAATGGCTGCGTATTCATTGTCGGAACACCACTCCAGCACGTCCTGCAGTTCCTGCTCGGTGCCCGGATGGGCAACGATGTCGGGCGGATTCTTGAACACGCCGCGAATCTCCTCGAGCCGATCGCCTTTCGCGTGCAGCGCCCGCTCGTAGTTATCCATGCGACAGAAGTCGGCAAGGGATTGGGGCGGTTTGATGCGTGGCTCTCGAAGCTGAAGATCTTCGACGCGCGGTATGGGCGGCAGATCCACCTCCACCCCCTGACGCTCCGAGAAGTCCTTTGCGAAATCGCGCCGCTGCTGCTCGGTGGGCTCCTCGGACTCGAGACCGAACATCCAGATGCTACGCCGCGGCAATACCTTGGCAGCCATGTTCCCCCTCCTGACGATGTCTGGCTTTCGTAAAGATTGTATGCCCGCGGTCTCGGGATGACTACGCCGAGGGATCATAGCGCGTCCACGGACAAGGCCTCGTCGAGCGGGTAGGAGCCACTGCCGGATCGCGTGCCGATGCCGTGGTTGAAAGCACCCGCCAACGCTGTAGTGTCGCTCGAAACCAGGAGCGGCTCATGAAATTGCATCAAACCTATCTTTCCCCCTTTCCGACGCGCGTGCGACTGGTCCTGTATGCGAAGGGAATCGAATTTGAGGTTGTCGAGCCGCCTGGGTTTCACGGAGACCCAAACGCAAAGGGGGACTACTTGAACGTCAACCCCATCGGCCGTGTGCCCGCCCTGGAGCTGGACGACGGCAAAGTTCTGCCGGAGAGCGAGGTCATCTGTGAATACCTGGAAGAAGCCTACCCCGACGTTCCATTGATGCCCGAGGACCCATGGGCACGCGCCCAGGTTCGCCTGTTGTCCCGCATCAGCGACATCTACCTCGTGATGGCGATGTTGCCGTTGTTCAACATGGCCGCCACGCCACCGAAAACCTGGGATCAGGAAAAGATTCGTCGACAGCTCAGTGAAATAGGCGAGGCGCTGGATTTCCTTGAAGAATACGTGGGTGATAAGGGCTACGCGGTGGGTACGTCACTGACCCATGCAGACGGCACCCTCGTACCCATATTGCTGCTCGTCGATGAGTGGCTCCCCATATTCCGCGGACCGGAACTGTGGCAGAGGCGGCCAAAGCTAGAGCGCTACTGGCGGGAAATCGGTAACGATCCGATCTGCGCACGACTCATCGAAGAGACCCGCACCGCGCTGCAACAATCCATGGGTCGCACATGATCCCATCACCCGGCGAGGCTTGCGCGCCAGGTTTTTAGCGGAGATGCTCGCTTTACCTTGACGGCCCCTACACCGGGGTCGTCATCACCGATCCGTTGCGAGCTCAACCAAGGGCGCTTTTCACATCCGACTCAACGGCCGTGGAACTCGGGCTGACGTTTCTCTACGAAGGCGCGGAATGCCTCGCGTGTGTCTTCGCTCGAACCCGTGCGGCTGTGGCGCTCGGTTTCCAACTCGATGTAGTCGCGCAGCGGCATGTTTTCCGCATTGACGAAATTCCGCTTCATCTCGCAAACGGCCAGTGGCGCCGAGTGCGCGAGCCGATCGACGATCGCCTGGACATCGTCGCGGAAGCTCTCGTCGGGAAAGGTCTTCACAACGAGGCCGATTCGCTCCGCTTCATCGGCGCCGAATTTGTCCGGGAGCAGGAACAGCTCACGCGCCTTCGTCGCGCCGACAATGCGCGGCAGCAGCCACGGACCCGCCATGTCGCCGGAGATGGCCACGCCGAGAAACGCCGAGTTGAACACGGCCCGCGCCGTCGCGTAGCGCAGGTCGCAGGCACAGGCCCAGCCAAATCCCGCTCCCGCGCAGGCCCCATTGATCGCGGCGACCGTCACCTTCGGCATCTCGTGGAGAAGCGAGGTGATGTGGAAGCATTGCTTGCTGAAAGGTTCCTGGGCTTCGCCGCTGGTCGAGGCCTTGAGGTCGACGCCGGGGCAGAAACCCCGCCCAGCCCCGGTGAGCAATACGACGCGGATGCTGTCGTCGAGGGCGACCGCGTTCAGGCACGCATAGAGTTCGCGCATCATCGCGTTGGTGATGCCGTTGAGGTTGTCGGGACGGTTGAGGGTGACGGTGGCGAGGCTGCCGTCAACGTCGTATAGGATGGTTTCGTAATCGGGCATGGCTCTGTGTCGCTAGGGGAGTTGGAAGAAGATCCTAGGCCGATTGCACCGAGGTCACAATCCCGTGCGTCGTCGATGACCTCGTTAGCGAGGTGCCCGATACACGGGGACAGAAATGTGGAAGCCTTGGCGGGTATGCCGAGCTTCTCAGCAAAAATACGGAGACTGAATCGTGAAAGTAACAGACGTCAAGACCATCCTGCTGGACAA
>JAPULC010000384.1 GCA_027295305.1 Gammaproteobacteria bacterium | reverse complement strand
CGCAGAAAGTCTGTCGACTCTACAACGGCCGAGCACTGACGCTGACCGGCACTGGAATTCTGGCGCTATTCGACGGCTTTAACGATGACGATCATGCGTTTCGAGCCATCTGTGCGGCACTTCTGACGCGCGACCTCGTCGCGGATCTCAATCACCGACGGATGGACCAGGATCGCCCGGAGCTGTTGTTCCGCCTCGCGCTAGACCCCTTGACCCCACGCCAACTCCCCGAGACTGACGCCGACGCGATCCTCGATGCCCTGGGGGACGACATTCAACGGGCGGTGCTGCTTTCCGCTACTGCCCGCAACAACACCGTGGCAATCAGTCAGGCCGTCTACGAGTCGATCCTGGATCCCGGACGGCTCACCCTCTCCGAGCAAAAGTCCCCCGCGCTGAAATCCCTTGCAGATGGCGATGTGCTGCGCTGTTATCTGGTGGACGGCGTAGCAGAGTCCTACGGTGTGCTGCTGGATCGGCAGGCAGAGCTTTTGCTCTACGAGAGCTGATCTCGCTCAACTGGTTCCTGTCCTCGACCATGACTGCAGACGCAAAACAAAGGGCGAAGTTCGCGATTGCGATTCACGGTGGCGCCGGTGCCATCACGCGCGGCAACCTGAACGCCGAGCGCGAGTACCGCGATACGCTGGCGAGTGCCCTTCGCGCAGGACTCGACTCACTCTGCGGCGGCGCCACGAGCGTCGATGCAATCACCCAGGCCATCGTGGTGATGGAGGACTCGCCGCTCTTCAATGCCGGTCACGGCGCCGTGCTCAATCATGAAGGAAATGTGGAACTCGACGCGGCACTGATGGAGGGACGCGAGCGAGGCGCCGGAGCAATCGCCCAAGCCACCCGGACCAAAAACCCCATTCTGCTCGCTCGTGCCGTCATGGAGTCGCCGACGCACGTGATGCTGGCCGGACCCGGGGCCGATGACTTTGCACAGGCGTCGAACCTCACCACGATGCCCAATTCCTACTTTCATACCGAACGCAGACGTCGCCAACTCGCCCAGGCCATCGCGCGTGGGAATTCGCCTCTCGATCACGATCGAGAGAATTCGCCTCTCGATCACGATCGATACGGAACGGTTGGCGCCGTTGCCGTGGACTCACACGGCAATCTCGCCGCAGGAACCTCCACCGGTGGCATTACCAACAAGCACTATGGTCGTGTAGGAGACTCTCCCATCATTGGCGCGGGCACCTATGCCGACAACAGAAGCTGCGCCGTCTCCACCACCGGTCAGGGCGAGCACTTCATCCGATGCGTGATCGCCCACGTCGTTGCGCAAAGGATGCTGCTGCTGGGTGAGGGCGTCACGCGGGCCGCCGAGCACGCGATCAATGACGAGCTAACGACCCTTGGCGGTCGCGGGGGCCTGATTGCGATAGATGTGGCGGGTGTAATCGCCATGCCGTTCAACACCGCAGGCATGTATCGAGGTCGAGCGGATCACACAGGCCGCATCGAGGTGGACATCTTCGAGTGATTGATTGGCCGGCACTCCGGTCGCGTCGTCAGTGAAATTGTGCCAGGCACAATTTTCTCGGGTGCCAGGCGCCTTACGAACTACCGTTAGGATCGCGATCGGTCACTTCCACCCGATCTACGCGTTGAAAACCGCGCGGCAACTTGCGACCACGACGTCCCCGCTCCCCTCGATAGTTGTCGAGGTCGCCAATGCGTAATTTCAGATAGCGTTGGCCGGCATGTATCACCAGCAAATCGGCCTGCGCCAGCGGCATCGCCGCCAACAGATGCTCCGAGCCGTCCTTGGGTAGTTGCACGATCTTGTTTCCCTTGCCACGCGAGAGTTTCGGTAACTCCTCCAGAGCAAACACCAGCATACGCCCGGCGGATGTGACAGCAACGAGCAGATCCTGAGACACGGTCTCGATCGAGTGAGGAGCGACAACCGTGAACCCAGCCGGCACCGTGAGCACCGTTTTTCCGGCGCGGTTCTTGCTAACGAGCCCTTCGAGGCGCGCAAGGAACCCATATCCCGCCGAGGATGCAAGCACCACGTGCGAGTCAGGCGCGCCCATCACGATTCCTGCGAACTCCGCCCCCGACGGGGGATTCAAACGCCCGGAGAGCGGCTCCCCCTGGCCTCGTGCGGAAGGCAACGTGTGGGCGGCCACGGTATATGCCCGCCCGGTGGAGTCCAGAAAAATCGCCACTTGATTAGTACGACCGCGGGCGGATGCCAGGTACCCGTCACCAGAGCGAAAGCCGAGCTCCCGTGACTCGACGTCGTGGCCTTTGGCGGCCCGTACCCAGCCCTTCTGCGACAGCACGATGGTGACGGGTTCGCTGCCGACGAGTTCTTCTTCGGTGTACGCCCGGGCCTCGGCTCCTTCAGTGAGGACCGAACGACGCTCGTCACCAAAGGTCTCTGCATCCCCTGTGAGCTCCTTCTCGATCATCGTGCGAAGACGGCGCGACGATTTGAGCGTCCTCTCGATGTCACTCTTCTCGGCGCCGAGCGCTTCGCGCTCCTGCTCCAGGCGATCCTGCTCCAGTCGGGCAAGCTGACGCAGCCGAAGATCGAGAATGGCGCTGGCCTGGACGTCCGACAGCTTGAATTTCTTCATCAGGAACTGGCGCGGATGGTCTTCGGTCCGAACGATACGAATCACCTCGTCGAGGTTGACGTACGCAACCAGCAAACCCTCGAGCAGGTGCAGCCGTTGGTCGATTCTCTCCAGGCGATAGCGCAAGCGGCGACGCACCGTCTCTTTGCGAAAGTCGAGCCACTCGAGCAACAACTCGCGAAGCCCCATCACCCGCGGTCGCCCGTCGAGCGCGATGACGTTGAAATTCATTCGATACGAGCGCTCGAGATCGGTGGTCGCGTAGAGGTGGCTCATCAATCGTTCGACGTTGACGCGGTTGGAGCGGCGCACGATGACGAGCCGCGTCGGATTCTCATGATCCGATTCATCGCGCAAATCCACCACGGTCGGAATTTTGCGCGCCTGCATCTGTCCCGCGATCTGCTCGAGCACCCGCGCTGGCGAGACCTGATGAGGAAGCGCGGTGACAATAATGTCGTCTCCCTCCACCTGGTAGACGGCACGTGCCCTGACGGATCCACGGCCGGCTTCGTAGGCTTTGAGGATCTCGTCTTGCGGCGTGATGATCTCCGCCTCGGTGGGAAAGTCCGGACATTGCACGTGCTCCATCAGAGCCTTCGTGGTCGCCTTCGGCTCACTGAGGAGCCGAATACACGCGCTGACAACTTCGCGCAGATTGTGGGGTGGGATATCGGTGGCCATCCCCACCGCGATGCCCGTGCCGCCATTCAGCAGAACCGTGGGAACTCGTGCGGGCAACACCGCGGGCTCTGTGAGGGTCCCATCGAAGTTGGGGGACATGTCCGCCGTGCCTTGACCCAGCTCGGACAACAGCAGATCTGCAAATGCCGATAACCGTGCCTCGGTGTAGCGCATTGCAGCAAACGATTTCGGGTCGTCCGGCGCGCCCCAGTTGCCTTGTCCGTCCACCAACGGATAGCGGAAGGAAAAATTCTGGGCCATCAGCACCATCGCTTCGTAACACGCGCTGTCCCCATGAGGATGAAATTTGCCAAGCACGTCGCCGATGGTTCGCGCCGATTTCATGGGCTTGGCCGTCGCGTTCAGCGAAAGCTCCGACATGGCGTAGACAATGCGCCGCTGCACCGGCTTCAAGCCATCGCCTACGTGGGGCAGCGCCCGGTCATGTATGACGTACATGGCGTAGTCCAGGTACGCCTTCTCGGTGTAGACACGTAGGGGAATCTCTTCTATGCCATCACGATCAGTGGTCGAGTCGCTCATATCTCAAAACGTCGCTTCGTTACCCTTCTTTTCCAGCCATGAACGTCGGTCGGGTGCGCGTTTGCGCGCGAGCAGCATGTCCATCGTCTCCGTCGTCTTCTTCGGGGCGTCCAGCGAGAGCCGAACGAGGCGTCGCGTTTCCGTCGCCATCGTCGTCTCTCGGAGCTGCATCGGATTCATCTCACCGAGACCTTTGAAGCGTTGCACGCTGACTTTCCCCTGCTTTTTCTCTGCGGCGATTCTATCGATGATCCCATCGCGCTCACTGTCGTCGAGGGCGTAATACACATCCTTGCCAACGTCGATTCGATACAACGGCGGCATCGCCACGTAGACGTGCCCCGCCTCTACCAATGAGGGAAAGTGCTTGAGAAACAGCGCACACAGCAGCGTCGCGATGTGCAGGCCATCCGAATCGGCATCGGCGAGTATGCAGACCTTGTCATAGCGCAGCCCGCTCAGATCCTCTGACGCGGGATCGACCCCCAGGGCGACGGTGATGTCGTGGACCTCCTGCGATGCGAGGATCTCCGTGGACGCCACTTCCCAGGTATTCAAGATCTTGCCTCGCAGCGGAAGCACCGCCTGAAACTGGCGATCTCGCGCTTGCTTGGCAGAGCCACCTGCCGAATCACCCTCGACTAGAAAGAGCTCGGCGCGCGACGCATCCTGGCCCGAGCAATCGGCAAGCTTGCCGGGCAAGGCGGGTCCCGCACTCACCTTCTTTCGCGCAACCTTGCGGCTCGCCTGAACCCGGCGCTGCGCATTGCGAATGGCGAGCTGGGCGATCATCTCGCCTTCATCGGTGTGCTGATTGAGCCATAGGCTGAACGCGTCCTTCGCAACCCCCGAGATGAAGGCACTGGCCTGACGCGATGAAAGCCGCTCCTTAGTCTGGCCGCTGAACTGTGGCTCGCGCATCTTCGCCGAGAGCACGTAGCTCAAATGCTCCCACAGGTCTTCCGCCGTGAGCTTCACACCACGAGGCATGAGATCCCTGAACTCGCAGAATTCACGCATGGCCTCCGTGAGCCCGCTTCGCAATCCATTCACGTGCGTACCCGCCAGCGGGGTAGGGATCAGATTGACGTAGCTCTCCATGACGAGCTCCGCTCCTTCGGGCATCCATTGGATCGCCCACTGCACCGCCTCATCGTTGCCGCTTGCCTCGTGAAAGAACGGGTCCTGCGGCAAGACCTCTTCGTACTCTTGTGTGATGCCCTTGAGATAGCCGGCGACCCCGTCCTCATACTGCCATTCGTCAACGGTTTTCTTGGCACCCGTCTGATTGACCAGCCGCATGATAAGGCCCGGGCAGAGAATCGCCTTTGCACGCAACGCGTGCTGCAGCCGGGGGACCGAGACCCGCGGGGAGTCGAAGTATTTCGGATCCGGAGTAAATCTCACCACGGTTCCGGTATTGCGCTTGCCGACGCTACCGGTCTTCTCGAGCTTCGAGCATGGCTTGCCGTTCTTGAAGCGCATCCGATAGGTGTGACCGTCACGCTTTATCTCGGCCTCGAGGGTCTTGGACAGCGCGTTGACCACCGACACGCCCACACCATGCAGGCCTCCCGAGAACTGATAGTGCTCGTCGGTGAACTTGGCGCCAGCGTGCAGGCGGGTGAGTATGAGTTCCACCCCCGTCAACTTATAGTCGGGGTGCACATCCACGGGCATGCCGCGACCGTCGTCGGTGACTTCCACCGAGCCGTCCTTTGCGAGGGTTACCTCGATTATCTGGCAGTAGCCCACCAGCGCCTCGTCGACGCTGTTGTCCACTACTTCCATAACGAGGTGATTGGGGCGGGCGGTATCGGTGTACATACCCGGGCGCTTACGCACCGGATCGAGACCTTCGAGGACCTGAATGGACTTGGCCGAATAAGTCTTAGCCATACACTCCTTCACATACCGTCATCGCGATACTCAACGCGGTTTGGTTACGGCTGAAGGAAGCTCGAACTCCTCGATACGCGTCACCTCGGTATGGAAGGTGCCGTCCTCGTAGAATTCGAACCAGCGACAGCCCGGCGCTTTCACGTCGAGCGCGAAGCTTTCGCTTCGCGGCAGGAATTGAAAGCAAGTCGAGGGTGTCGCGAGCACTCTGATGCCATTCCAGTGCGTATCCACCTCCTGATGGATATGGCCGCAGACGAGCAACCGAACACGCGAATCGGCTTCGACGATTCTCAAGAGGTCGTCTGCATCCGCGATGCGTTGCTCGTCGAGCCAGCCGGCGTCGATGGGCAGCAGATGATGATGCACCGCAATCACGATATGCTGCGCGGGCGAGTCTTCCAGGGAGTCGGAAAGACGCCTGATCTCGTCGCGGCCCAACCGTCCCGGGACCTTTCCTTCGATATGCGAGTCGAGCAGCACGAATTCCCAGGGATCGTGTTGATAGCGCCCGCGAATCACCGAGGCGAACCCGGCCATGACCGGGCCCGAATCATGATTACCTGGAATCCACGCAACGGGGGCGTGGGTGTACTCATCCATCAAGGAGAGGAAGAACTCGTAGGCGCGAGCTTCCCCCTCGTGCGCGAGATCGCCTGTTGCGAGCACGAGATCCGGCAACCCGTGGCGCTTCACCGCATAGTCACACACGTGACGCAACGTCGCTTTTGTGTCGACACCGAGAAGCGTCGCGTCGTCAGCGGCAAACAGATGTGTGTCGGTGAGCTGCAGAACCCGAAGTGAGAGCATTCTCAGTCGTTTGCGAGAACCACCGGTATCTCGGTGGTCACGCCATGGCGCAGACAATGGCTCAGGTACTCGGAAAGAAATGCGTTGACCTGAGCCTTCTCATTCGGCAGATGCATCTCGCGATTGGGATATGCATAGACTGCCTGCCATCGCCGATGGTTCTGATACTCGATGACCTCAGCGTTTCTGGCGTCGTGGTAGAGGCGCACGGTGATGCTGGGCGGGGCGAGCGTGAACTCCTCAGCGGTGAGCTCGTGCGACAACTGAAGAAACCGAACGGTAGTGGTGTACGGAAAACGCTCGAGCACGCTGAGTCGCACGGGTACACAGTCGTTGCCGACACAGAACTCGTGTTCGTTCACACGGTCGAGATCCGGCATGAGCATCATGATCCGAACATAGTTCGCATCGCACTCTGCCAAATGCGCGGCGAGATCGACCTTGTAACGGGCATGAATCATGCTTCAGCTCAACCAACTCGCATCGAGTTCCTTACGATGCAATTCTAACCATTGCACTGCGATTATAGTAGCTGCGTTTCGGATGCTACCGTCGTCGAGTCCGCGGACGACCGCGTCAAAATCCATGACGTGCGTGCGAATATCTTCCGTTTCGTGACCCAGTCCATGGACGCCAGCCGCATCTCGCGAATCGACCCTTGCGACATAGATCTGCACTACCTCAGAGCAACCTCCTGGGCTCGCAAGGTATCGATGCACCGGCACGAGATCGCCGGGCTCGAGTCCGGTTTCCTCCCGGCTCTCCCGACGCACCACTTCATCGAACGACGCGCCGGGCTCCACGATGCCCGCGACGAGCTCCATCAGCCAAGGCGACTGATCCTCGTCCAGAGCACACACTCGAAATTGCTCCACCAGGACGACTCTGCCGCGCTCGGGATCGTACGGTAGCACTGCCACCGCTGCGGGCCGAACGAAGAGCTCTCGCTCCACCTCACGGCTCCACCCGCCCTCGAACAGACGATGTTTGAGCGTGAGGACGTCGAGCAGGAAGAATCCGCGGTAGGCTTCGCGTCGCTTCAGCACTTCCACCGAGCCCCGCTGGAAGCCGACCTTGCCTATCCAATGATCCGTTGCTCATCGAGCACCTCCTCAGAAAATGTTCTCCCCAAGAGAACCAAGCTGCCGCGCGCACCGACAGAGAACCCTAGGGCCAAACGTATATCTGCTAAACTTGCGCGTCGCTCGAACGCGGTAGTAGGTGTCCTGTATCCATGATTCTCACGCATCGAACCTTGAAAGGCTTACTAGCAGGCGCGATTGTCGCAGTCGCCGCAGGGTCGGGACCGGTCTACGCGGACGACCTCGCCGAGATCTACAACGCCGCGCTGCAGAACGATCCGGTGCTGGGTCAGGCGCGCGCCAACTATCTCGCGCGTACCGAGGTCGTCCCGCAAAGCCGCGCCGCGCTCTTGCCGACAGTCAGCGTCTCCGCTACCACCGATGACATTCAGCGCCGATTCCCGGGGAGCAGCCCGCCGAGGCCTGATGACAACTTCAATCAGAAGTCCTGGCAAGGTCAGTTCGTGCAACCCATTCTGCGCCTGGATAGCTGGTATCAGTACCGCAGCGCCAGAGCCCTGTCCGATCAGGCGCAGTCGGATTTCCGGACCGCCGAGCAGAATCTCATCGTGCGCGTCCTCGAAGCCTACGTGGAGGTTCTGAGGGCCGACGCACTGCTCGAGTCGGTGGACGCCGAGGAAACCGCCGTGAAGCGCCAGCTCGAGCAGGTGCAGCAACGCTTCGACGTCGGGCTCGTGGCCATCACCGACGTGCTCGAATCCCGGGCCGCCTATGACACCTCTCAAGTGCGCCTGATTCAGGCCGACGGCGATCACGACACGTCGTTCGAGTTCCTGCGCGTGCTGACCGGCATCGACTACCGGTCGGTGAGTCGCTTCAAGGAGACGCTGCCGATCGTTGATCCCGACCCAAGCAACGAGGAGGAATGGGTCAAGGTGGCATTGGAGCACAACTACACCATTGAGGCCGCCAGCCATGGGCTCTTGGCCTCAGAGCGCAATGTGCGTTCACAGGTCGCGAGCTACATGCCGGATCTGGATGGCATCGCGACCTATTCGGAGGTGTCCACGGGAGGCCAAAGCTTCTTCGGCGACACCGAGACACGGGTCTACCGTCTGCAGTTCAGCCTTCCGCTGTATCGCGGCGGCAGCGTGGCCTCGCGGATCCGGGAGGCGCGCCACCGCCAAGAAGAATCCCGCCTGCGACTCGAAGAGCGCACGCGCGTGGTCGAGAGCACGATACGCGCCCGGTTCCGGTCCGTCACCACGGATGTGCTGAGAGTCGTGGCGCGGCAGCACTCCATCGAATCCTCTCAAGCGGCGCTCGAGGCCACGGAGACCGGATACGAGGTGGGGACCCGAAACATCGTGGATGTGCTCGAAGCACAGCAACGCTTGTATCTGTCACAGTTCGATTACGCCGACTCGCGCTACAACTACGTCCTGGACATGTTGCGCCTGAAGGAGACCACCGGCACCCTGATCTCAGAGGACATCTACGAGCTGAACGAGTACATGGATCCCGACTCGTCAGTGGAGCAGAGCGGACCCGAGCGTTATTCCAACGTGGCGGAGTGACGACTGCGATCGCCCACCATCACCTCGATGCGCTCGAGCAGCATACGCGTGGCACCGCGATTCGTCTCCGTCACGCGAAGCCCACGCTCTCCAAGGGCGTGACGTTCGCGGGACCTCGAGAGCAGCTCCACCAAGCTCTCGCGCAGCGAGCTCGGATCCTGCGCCACGATCATTGAGCGCTGTTCCAGGAAGAGCCTCATCACGTCTTCCCAGTTCTGATAGTGCGGTCCGGTAATCACGGGCACGCCGTGCTGAGCAGGTTCGATGACATTGTGTCCCCCGATGCCTGGCACGAAGCTCCCGCCAACGATCGCCACGTCGCAGGCGCCATAAATTGTGGCGAGCTCGCCCATCGTATCGACCAGAACCACGTCCACATCGCGGTCCACTCGGTCGCCCCGGCGGTGACTCGCGAGCCCATAGCGCTCCCCGACCAGGTCGGAAACATAGGAGAATCGTTCCGGATGGCGCGGCGCTAATACGAGCAACAGTTTCGGAAAACGTGGCTTGAGCTCGCCGTAGGCGGCGAGCATCAACTCCTCCTCCCCTTGGTGCGTACTGGCCGCCAACATCACCAAGCGGTCGTTGCCCCAACGTCGTCTGATCTCACGTGCCTTGATGCGCGCCTCTCGCTCGAGCGCAACGTCGAACTTCAAGTTCCCGGTCACGAGAAGCCTTTCCGGCGCGAGACCGAGACCCACCATTGCCCGTCCGTGCTCTCTCGACTGGCATCCCGCCAGGCTCACGCGCTCCAACATCCCGCGCGTGAGCGGCGCGATCCACCGATAGCGTCGCTCAGAGCGTGAGGTCATGCGAGCGTTGGCGAGTACCACCGGTATTCCACGACGATGACACTGGTAGATCACATTGGGCCAGAGCTCACGTTCCAACAGGATGGTGACGCGTGGCGCCAATCGGTTCAAAAAGCGCCGGACGGCTCCGGGGAAATCGTACGGCGCATAGAAGTGGACCACTTGCGAGCCGAACAGCCGCACTGCGCACTCGGCCCCAGCGGGGGTGGTGGTGGTGAGCACCACGGGTACTCCCGGCAGCGCTTCGCGCAACGCGGCAATGAGAGGACTCGCAGACATCACCTCTCCTGCGGATACGGCATGCAACCAGATGGGGCCTTTTGCCGGCAGGCGTGGAATGAACCCGGCGCGCTCGAGCCAGCCATCCGCGTACTCGGGATGACTCACGCCGCGCCACGCGAGTCTGAGCCACACCACGGGGGCGGCGGCATAGAGCAGCAGGTTGTAGAGCAGTCGCCACATGATCGAAGTGTCCTGTACAAGCATTCTACCCGTCCTGTGCGGAGTTCGCGCCACTGCTCGGCAGACATCCCCTGCTCGGCAGACATCCCCTGCTCGGCAGACATCCCCTGCTCGGCAGACATCGCCTGCTCGGCTGACATCCCCTGCTCGGCAGACATCCCCTGCTCGGCA
>JAPULC010000383.1 GCA_027295305.1 Gammaproteobacteria bacterium | reverse complement strand
GCCTATTGCAGCGAAGAGTCACGCGCCATCGGCGAACCGATTTATGGGTCCGCCGATCACGTGCACGTGTGGCTGATGCTGGAGTATCGACCCATCTGGCGAGCGCGGGCGATCGAGGACAACGAGCTACCGGCTAGCGCGAACGCGTGGTTGGCCCGCAGTATGGAAATTGCGGCGGACAAGGGACTCGAGCCAAGGATCCAATTCCTGCGCCAACCCGAGCGTGACAACGCCAATCTGAGCCTCTTCGTAGCTCTCACGGATGATCGAGGATCGCAGCTCTACCACTTCCCGTTGAGTGATTACGATGGGCTCGCGACGATCGACATCGGCGATCTGCTCGCGCACCCACAAGCCTATGCCGATCGACACCAGAGCGAACACATCGCGCTCGTCTGCACCAACGGGCAGCGAGATCTGTGCTGTGCGCGGTTTGGCCGTCCGGTCTATGAGCACCTCACTGAGCGCATGGGCGAGAGAGTCTGGCAAACCACTCATCTCGGCGGGCATCGTTTCGCACCCAACGTCGCGATGATGCCCGATGGCCTCGTCTACGGTCGCGTGGACCTCGAGCTCGTCGATGAGCTGATGGACGCGCATCACGCCGGGAAAATGAAGCCTGCGCTTCTGCGCGGACGCTCCTGCTATCCCCGTGAGGTGCAGGCAGCGGAGTATTTCCTGAGAACGACTACGGGTGAAGACAGGATCGATGCCTTTCACCTCGTCAGCACAGAAGCGCTGGGTCCCCAACAAACCACCGTGGTGTTCCACGACAGCGACGGCGCCAGTCATGCCGTCGAGATTCAGTGCCAATCAGGGTCGCTCGAGGTTCTCAAGAGCTGCCGGGAAGACGCGGCCGAGCCGATCGATACTTATCACAAAGTCTAATCACAGAGTCTAACTTCCGGAGTACGACGTCATGGCATCTACGGTTTCCACCCACGCAGGGGACCTCCGAGGTCAAGAACAAGACGGCGTAACGAGCTTCAAGGGCGTTGCGTTTGCCGCGCCGCCGGTCGGGGGCCTGCGCTGGCGTGAACCTCAGCCGGTCGAACCCTGGCACGGCGTTCGTGATGCATTCGCCTTTGGTCCCTGCGCGATCCAGCGCACCATTCCGGGAGACGTGGGGGAGCTGATCGGGATTCACACGGGAGAGATCAGCGAGGACTGCCTGTACCTGAACGTGTGGACGCCGGCTCTCGACGCGAAGCGACGCCCGGTGATGGTCTGGATCCACGGCGGCGGCAATACGGTCGGCGCAGGATCGCAGCCGCGAGTGAACGGGGAGCACCTCGCGCGCCGGGGCGACGTGGTGGTCGTCACGACGAATTATCGGCTCGGGGCTCTTGGGTTTCTGCACTCATCGGACCTCGGCGCGAGCGGCAACGAGGCATTGCTCGATCAGCTGGCTGCGCTTCGCTGGGTGAAGCGCGAAATCGCGAGCTTCGGCGGAGATCCCGACAACGTCACGGTGTTCGGCCAATCCGCCGGTGGCTTCGACATCGCACAGCTCATGGGCATGCCCCGCGCAGAAGGCGCATTCGACAAAGCCATTCCCATGAGCGGATCGCTGACCGCGCAGGTGTCGCGTACCGATGCCGAGACGACCGCCCAACGTTTCGCGGAAAAATTCGGTGGCTTCGACGCGCTGCGTGATGTGCCCGCCCACGAGATTCACGAATTTCAGCTCGCGCTCGCGAGCGACCGGGAGAGCCCCGCCCGCTTCGCACCGGTGCGCGACGGCGAGGTACTCACCGAAGATGCTGCCATCAATGTCGGCACGGGGTTACACACCCGCGGCAAGCCACTCATGATCGGGCACACACGCGACGAATCGACGCTGTTCACCGCCTTCAACGAGTCCTTGGCAGACCTCGACGATACCAAGCTCGCGACGATGGCAGAGAACCATTTCGGCGATCGCGCCGCGGAGGCTGTGGAGCTTTATCGAACGTCACGCAACGCCGCTGGACTGCCGACATCGCCGCTCGAGATCTGGACCGCGATGTCTACCGACCGGATGTTTCGCATGCCGGCGATTCGCACCGCCGAGCTTCACTCCAGCCACACCGCCGACACATGGTTCTATGTCTTCGCCTACACGTCACCGGCACGCGGGGGGCGCCTGGGAGCCTGTCACGCGCTGGACATTCCTTTCGTGTGGGGAACCTACGGGCTCGAGGACATGCAGCGCTTCTGCGGCAGCGAACCGGTGGTCGCGAAGCTCAGCGGGCAGGTGATGTCCGCGTATCTCGCCTTTGCCCGCAGCGGCGATCCCAACACCGACACGCTCCCGCAATGGCCGCGTTACTCGCGCGAGGCGCGCAACACCATGTATCTCGATCGCGAGTGTCGGGTGGAGGATGGGCCGCTGGACGAGATCCGCGCGCTGTGGGCCGATGGGTCTGACCCCTAAAGGGTCAGGACCCTGGGCGCCGGGCACGGTGGCCAGGCACCTAAACCGTTATCCGCCCACCTGGGCGAGCGAACAGCACGAAGGGGATCGCGAGGGGTCCCCAGAGCAGCGCACACTTCAGCCAGAAACTGCAATCGGCGCGGCGACGATAGGCAATGGTGTAGACGATCACGGTCGCCACCGTGTTCACGACGAGGGCCAAAACCAGCCAGGAAATCACGCGACTCGCACTCCGGTTTCCACAATAACTAGAACGTAGCAAGATGCGCGCCAATCGCTTAAGTATCTGTTTTAAAAGCATATGCAGTCCGTCTGAGGAACGGTGACAGTGGTCGCATTCGCCAACATTTGGGCGCAAGACACGACCCGCCGCATTCACACGACCCAGGTTCATCCCTCACTCCCGTTGGGGATCGTGCGCGCCAGCGCGGTGATACCATCGCCGCGCCACGAGAAGCCGTATGAAAAGTCTGACCATCTTCGCCCTGTCCTGGATCGCACTGCTGACACCGACGGCTGAAGCGTTTGCAGATTCCAAGATTGCTGCGGCCTTTAGTGGATTGCGATTGGACGAGGCGCGACGGATGCTCGCGGCCGCTCCGCGTGATGAGCCGCAAGTGCTCTACTTCCTCGCACACCTCGCCATCTGGGATCACGAAACCGAGCGTGCGTTGTCTCTTGCCTCGCAATGTCTGGAACTCGACGGCGACGCTTCGATCTGTCACGAGGTGTGGGGAGCGGCGCTTTCACTCCAGTTGCTGGACAGCCCGATGTTCGAGCAGTACGGCCTCGCGCGACAGTCGCGGGGGGCGTGGGAACATGCGGTCGAGCTCGATCCAACGAATCTGCGCGTACGCATGATGCTCCTGCGCTATTACCGGCAAGCGCCCTGGATCGCGGGAGGCAGCAGGAAAAAGGCGCTGGCACAGGAGCGGAAGATTGCGCAGCTCAGCGCCTCACGAGCCAGCGAAGCGAAGGGGCTGAACCTGTATTTCGACGGCGACTACGATGCCGCGCTGACACTCTTTCTGAAAGCACGCGCGCAGGTGAAAGACAGCTTCGATCCGGGCTACTACGTTCCCCTCGCCGCTGCGCGTGCAGGTGACCACACCACCGGAATTCGTGCATTCGCGGAGCTGCTCGAAGCCAACCCCGATGACTGGGACGGATGGTTCTACCTCGGCTACGCAAGGCTCAAGGAACGTCCTGCGATCAATGTCAGCGAGCAGACTCTGACCGATGCCAGTGAAGACATCGAACCCCCGTCGGCGCGTGCCCGCTCTCTCTACGCGTATGGCCGGATGCTCGACCACATCGAGGAGCAAGATGCTGCGCGCGCGGCGTTCGCCGCAGCACTTGGTGCCGACAGCGAACTCACGGAAGCAGCCCGGGCCCTCGACGCGCTACGCTAGCTGGTTCCTGTCCCGAAGGGGACAAGAACTAGCTAGGAGGTCAATTTTTGATCATGCCGTGGTCACGAAGGTGACTGTGCAATGGCTCGACCGTTGCCGATGATCCGGTTCAGCGCTGAGAACC
>JAPULC010000382.1 GCA_027295305.1 Gammaproteobacteria bacterium | reverse complement strand
GGCGGCGCGCACGTTAGCCTCGGAGGCATCGTTATAGCGGCCCACCCGCCAGTAAATGTGGGACGGCATGTGTACGAGATGGCCGGCGCCGGGAACGAGGTCGGCCAACATGTCCGCCGCGGCTTCCGCTCGGTCGGGGCTGGACGAGGCCTCGACCGCATGGATGTCGAGATGCAGCGCGAGCGGGTGGTCCGGCGACCGGTCCATCACGCCCTCGAGGGCGTCGAGCACTTCGATCGTGTTCGGCTTCGGATTCTCTGGATCGAGCCAGTAGTCCCAGGGCATCGTCGTCATGACGGCCTCGGCAAAGAGCGCGGCAGCGTCATCATCCTCGGGGTACTTGGCGTGGAACGCCCTCATCGCCTCGGCATAGGCAAGGTCGAGCGGCTCACGCTCGGTGCTCGGATCGCCGCTGTAGCGCGTCGCCAGCGCGTCGATCAGGTCAGCTTCCTTGGGAGTCACAGCCGCTTTCAACTCGACTGCCCTCTGGATGGCGGCATACGCGGCTTCCCGATCGGCATCGGCCATGGTGGCCTTACCGTTGCGCCTTACGTTGATGTTCGGCCCGAGCGCGAGCGCCTCGCCCCAGAAGCACATGGCGCATTCCGGATCGAGAGTCTGCGCGGCGCGGAACGAGCGCGTGGCCTCGGCATGGTTGAAGGCGAAGTCGATCACCATCCCCTGGTCGAAGTACCGCTGGGCCCCGGGATCGTTGACGGTGATCGGATAGTGGTGGTCGCCCATGCCATCGAACAGGGGCGCGCCAGCACGTGCCACCAGGGCATCACGATCGGCGTCGGTCATACGCGTCGTCGCTCCCGGGTCGGCCGCAGGATCACATCCGGCGAAAATTATCACGGCGAGCAGCGTCTGGGTGAAACGATGGGAGCGAAGCATCGATCTTCCTCCGCGGGAGTCCGCGATTGCATGGGATACTGCGGGTAGGGCGTCGTTCACACCGAGCATGATGCGTCGACGAGTCGGTTCAGCGCCAGAGGAGACCTCGAGGCGTTTCCAAGGCCTCTTGCTCGAACCCCGTGCTTGCCATCCCTCGCGATTCTACTGCGCGGCAAAGATGCTGAGCGCAAGCGAAGCGCGCGAGGCCTCTGTCCATCTCGGCCGCGCGTGAATCGTGATCCATCCAGGGATGAAGCCCACCCGAGTGATCGGGTTAGGAGCGGCGGGGGGAGCGTCTGGAGCCTCGAAGCCGGGGAGGCGCCCCTCATGGGTCGACTGGGGGCGGCCTCCTGCATCTCGCCGGACTAGACAAAACACCGATTGTGCTATTTATTTGTGATAACAAGAATTGTTGTCACAAGGAAACCATGGCCAACATCCTCGCTGCACGGCTCAACACGGCTCGTCAGTTCCCTCCAGGAGAGGAATTGATGCTTGCCTTGGGACTCGCGATATCAGACCTGGGGGCGCTGAGCGCGGAAATTCTAGACCGCCATGACCTCAGCCACACTCAATACAACGTGCTAAGGATGCTCCGAGGCGTCGGCGATCAGGGGCTCACCCATACAGAGATCACCAAGTGGATGATCATGGGCGTTCCTGACGTTACCAGGATGGTCGACCGGCTCGAGAAAAGGCGACTCGTTCGACGCGAGCGAGATCTGGATGACCGTCGAAAGGTGCTCCACCGAATTCAACCTCGGGGTCGAGAGCTTCTCGAAGCCGTCGAGCCACATATGGCGGCCCTTCACAGATGGGTCGCAGACGCGATGTCGAGTTCGAGGCGGGAGATGCTGGTGGAACTTTGTGAAGAGATCATCGAAATCGCCGCCGAACGAAGCGGCAGGGAGTTGAAATCGTGAAGTACCTTGGAGGACTGCGCGGCCTCGGTGTCACGCTCGGATTTGGACTGGTGCTGCTCGGCGGCGCAAAGCTGAACGGCATTGAGGCTACCACGGCGCCCCTCAACGCTTTGGGTGTGCCGCCCTCTCTGATCCCGTTCATCGCGTGGGGTGAAATCACCATCGGACTGCTCTTGACCCAGGTTCGTCTTCACCGGCTCGCCGGCTTTGCCCTCGCTGGGTGGATGCTTGCCGCCCTCGGCGCGCACGTGCTCGCAGGCGACTGGCTGGGCGCCACCCTGCCGCTCGCTCTCCTTGCTTTGGGCGTCGTATTGTCCCTCCGGACTCCAGATGTGAATTGGTCCCGCGCGTGGCCAGCGCCGCTGGACCCCTTACCCCGTGATCGAAGGCGCCAGCTCTTCTTCGTCGTGCGGCATGTGGGCGTCGCGTTCCTCTTTCGATGGGCCGTCGGCGGGCTCTTGTTCTGGAGCGCACTGCCACTCTTGGCCCTTTCTCACGCACGTCGACTGAGCATGGCGAGCCACCGGGAGCGACTTGAGCACGTCGTGATGTACCTGCTCTTCTATGGCTATGGGGTCGGCGGCATCTGGAACTTCGTCGGCCACTTCTTCATGGCGGACTTTGTCGCGGGTTCCGTGGGTTGGACTGCAGGAAGCCCCTTTCAGCAGGAACTCGCGTTCTACGCCCTCGGAACCGGGGTGGTGGCACTGCTCACGCCATGGTGGAAGGATCGCTACTGGGTCGCGGCTGCCGTCGCTCCTTCCATCTTCATCTACGGCGCGGCCTTTACGCACATCGAGGACTATCTGGTCAGCGGCAACGTTGCGCCCATGAATTGGAGCATCTCCGCAGTCGGGGCGAATCTGGTCATTCCCACCGTGGTGCTCGGAGTGACCTGGGCTTACGCTCGAGCTGGCGGGTTTGTGACTCCTAGAGAGGGCTGAGGAGTCACCTATTCGGCTCCCACATCGTTCGTCCCGTACGCACATCCCGCGCGTTCTAACGTCTCGCGATTCTGCTGCGCGGCCAGCATGCCGAAACCGAGCGCGAGCCGCAAGGCGAGTGCCTCTCGAGTCGTGCGTGTTACCCTGCTCCCGATCCAGCCGGTTTCCGCTGAATGGCTGCCGCAGCCTTGCTAAGGAGATTGCGCAAAGCGTCGACCTCTTGTTCAAGGCCTAACTCCTCGGCGCGTGAACGCATCGCCGTTAGGTCGACAAGAAAGCGACTTGAGGTCAAGCGAGCTTCCATGGCTTTCAGGCCGGG
>JAPULC010000381.1 GCA_027295305.1 Gammaproteobacteria bacterium | reverse complement strand
ACGCGGATCCTGAAAGCGCTCGAGCCTGAGATTCCAGAAAATCGCCCACCAGAGCCCCTCGGCGCGAGAGAGCTTGAGCAACTCGCGCTTGAACAGTCCTCGGTGAACTGCGGGAAAGTCGTAGTCGCTCTCCCAGCTCTTGGAGTTGGTGTCCTGGCGGATGTCGATCACATCGCCCTTGTGTGCCTGCTTCGTCACGTCTTCGTCGCGAAAATAGTCGTACTTCACGTAGTCCCAGTTGTAGCGTCCACGCATGACCGGAAGATCGCGTCCCCAATAGTCCTCGACACGCTCGTACTCGACCCACCGACCACCCATATAGTCACCGACGCGGTAGGGGCCGCTCCCAAGGGGAGGCTCCATGGTAGTTCTGCTGATGTCGCGGGTTTCCCAGTAGTGCTTCGGCAGGACCGGCAGCAGTCCGAGGGTCAGTGGTACGGTGGCGTTACGCAGGCCGCGCTCGCGTACGATGTAGCGCACTTCCAATGGCCCGAGCTTTTCGATCGCCTCGATGTCTTTGAGCGAGGTCTTGAGCGCGGGCGAGCCGTGCCGCTTGAACGCGTCGAACGTGAACACGACGTCATCCGCCGTGATGGGCTCGCCGTCGTGCCAGCGCGCTTCCGGGCGCATGCGAAATGCCACCCAGCTGTAATCCGGGGCGACGGCTATGGCCTCGGCCAGCCGCCCGTATTGACTGGCGGCCTCGTCCGCCGCGTCTTCCATCATCCGGTCGTAGAGCAGGTTGGCGGTTCCCGTGAAGCTGAGCCCTGCCACGGGGGTTCCTTTGGCGAGGATGTGATTGAAGGTGTCCCATGTGCCCATGGAAGCGGTGCGGATCTTGCCTTGCTTGGGGGCGTGGGGGTTGACGTAGTCGAAGTGCGGGAAGTCCGGAGGGTATTTCAGCTCGGCGACGAACGAGACGCCATGCTTGTAGTCGAGACCATCAGCGCTGACTGTGGGTGTAAAGAGGGCGAGCAACCCCATACCCGCCAGCGCCCATTTGCGCGCGCTGCACCAGCAGATTGAAAAACTCATGGTCTTACCTTTGCGTCTCGCACTCGCTGGCATTTGATTGAGATCAACGATTCGAGTTCAACCTTCGAGCGCCTTGACGCCCGACACCCGTGCCAGAATTCCGGGCACGAATTCGTTCACGCCGATGTCGGCGAATCCCGCGGCTTCGAAGTAGCCCACGCAGTCGCTGCGGGAATGCGCAAGACCGGTGCTGTTGGACAGCGCCTCGTTCAGGCCCCAGATGGCGGCGTCCTTCGGGCCGGTTCGATCGTCGCCCAGCATCTCGCCGATCAAATGCATCTCGCCACCGGGCAGAAGGGTGTCGTGTGCTTTCGCGATCACCTTTCCAATGATCTCTCGGCTGTATTGCGGCAGGTTGCTCGCCATGATGGCGACGTCACAGTCTGCGGGCAGGGGGTCCGCGGTGAAGTCCCCTGCCACCGTGGTGACCCTATCGGCAACGTCGTATTTGTCGATGAACTCCTGCGTCACGGGCACGATGGGCGGAAGGTCGAACACCACCGCTTCGAGTTCTGGATAGGTCTGCACTCGACGATCGAGTAGGCGCCCGAGCCGCCACCGACGTCCATGAGCCGCTTGCGTGAGCTCAGATCCACCTGGCGCGCGAAGCGCCGACCGGATCCGAACCCGATACTCGAGGTCGCCGCGTGGTATTCGCGTGCGCGCTCGATCGTCATGCGTTCGACGCTGCCGGCGATGACCTTGGGGGTCTCGGCGTTCTTCAGATGTTCGGTCAGCTTCCCCCAGCGCTGCCAGCCGCCACGAGTGAACTGCAGCCAGGGGGCGGCGTAACCTCGCTCGCCCTCCACCAGATATCGCTCGGTATCGGGTGCGTTCACATAGTGATCGTCCTGCCAGACGAGGGTCCCCGTAGCAGCACACATGGTCATCAGCCGCTCTGCGTTGACCTCGGAGATGCCGGCATGCTCGGCGAAGCGTTCCACGGTGTCGTTGCCCTTTGCTACGGCAGTGAAGAGCCCCAGATCGATGGCGGCGTAGAGGCTCGCGGACTCGATGAAGGCCCGAGCCATGGACTGCAGGCGTACCGTATCGATTTTACCCTGGGTCTCTGTGGCCACGGCTCTTTCCTTTAATCGACGACTTGCGATGGTGACACGGATTTTCGTGCCAGGCACCCCTGTTCAGAACACCACGTAGCGCAGCACGAGCCAGGCCATCCCGAGCTGAAAGATGAACACCGACCAGAGCAACGAGCGCGCTGCCATCCCAGGTAGCATGCGTTGATCCATGTGATTCTTCTGAAGCCAGATCGTCGCGCCCGATTGAATGGGTGCGAACACCGCGGCGGTGATCGCTCCCACGATGATCAGCGTCACGGGATTTTGAAATGCGACATACAAAAGGAAGCCGATGATGGGGATCACCACGACATAGCCACGAGTGAACCGGATCCGTCCCGGAAGATTGAGACGGTCGAGAAAGCCGAGCACTGCGAAGTAATCCGGAAGCACGCGGCCACCGGCCCCGATCCCCGAGAGCACCGTGGAAAACAGAATGAAGAACGCGCCGAATCCGAATAGCCAGAACGCCCACTCCCCCAACGTGGCGGTGAACATGTTCGAGAGTGCGGAAATGGTCTCGGTTCCCTCGGGCTGCACGCCCAACGCATTGAGCACACCCGCGCCCAGGACGTAGAACGGCAGGGTCGCGCACGTCAGTATCGCGAGCGTCACCCAGACGTCGGTGTGCAGCACCTTCAGCCAGCCGCGCGCGCGGGCTTCCCAAGCGGGATCTTCACGATTGGCACCGATGTAGCTTGGATAGCCCTTCTCCACACACCAATATGTGTATGCAGCGGTCTCCCCGGAGTTCACGCCGGTGTAGCCGTAAACCGCAAGCGCGAGCACCAGATACTCCATCGGAAAGTCGAAGGCGAAGCCGGCGGCGAGATCTTCGCCCGTCATGCCGAACTCGGTGAACTGCATGGCGATGGCGCAGATCAGCGTGGTGAGGGTAAAGCTGATGACCAGCACGAGCATCATCCGCTCGAGCCCGCGGTAAGCGCCGATGGAGAGAATGATGGCGCTGAGAATCGCGACGATGGCTGTGCCGCCGACGCCGTCGATGATGTCGGGTGTGATCAGCGCAAGCGCTTGGCCGGCGCCGCCGAGGATTCCCCCCAGACCCGTGATCCCGGGGATGAAACCGATCAGCCCGAGCCAGATGGGCCAGGCAACAGGGCCACGAGGGCCGCGGATGCGTCCCGGGACGCGGTTGATTGCGCGCAGATAGGTATCACCGCTCAGCACCACGTAGCGCGCCATCTCCGCCTGCACGATGGACTTGCTCCAGCACGACAGAAGCACCCACCACAGAAGCGTGAAGCCCGCAGCGGCTCCAAGACCGGCGGTGAGGATGATCTCGCCGGAGCCCACGATGGAGCCCGTGACGATCATGCTTGGACCGAGATGCTTGAACCTCCCCCAGAAATTGGGCGGCGCATCGCGCTCATCCCCAGGCCGAATGGTATAGGGGTCGATGGCCGTGTCTGCAGAAAGCTCTTCCTGGCGTCCGCTCATCGCAAAGTGTTTTCGTGTTTC
>JAPULC010000380.1 GCA_027295305.1 Gammaproteobacteria bacterium | reverse complement strand
CGCCGAGCATCACACACCTGCCGTGCACAGCATGGCCCCCTCGCAAAACGTATTCCTCGCCGCGGTGGCACAGCGCACCGAGCGTCTTCGCTTCGGACCGTGTGTGTATGTGCTGCCGCTTCACCACCCGCTGCGGCTGATCGAGGAGATCAGCATGCTCGACAACATCTCCCACGGACGGATGGAAATCGGAGTCGGTCGCGGAGGCGTGCTCGAAGCCTATTTCTGGGGCCAGGATTCGGACCCCGAAACCAATCAGGCGCGCTACGACGAAACATTGGCCATCGTGCGCCAGGGCCTCTCTCACGAGGCGCTGACTTACCACGGCCGGTTCTGGGAGTTCGAGGAGGTGCCCATGCGTCTGCGACCGAAGCAGACCCCGTATCCGCCGCTGTGGTACATGCGCAATCCCGAAACAGCCGCCAGGGAAGGCATGAATTGCATCGTGGTGGGTGGGCTCGATCGATTCGAAGCCAACGTGGTGCGCTACAAGCGGCTGTGGAATCAGTATCAGGGCGAAGGTGCGCTG
The DNA here is from genome assembly GCA_027295305.1 of Gammaproteobacteria bacterium. Taxonomy (GTDB): domain Bacteria; phylum Pseudomonadota; class Gammaproteobacteria; order Pseudomonadales; family Azotimanducaceae; genus JAPULC01. The sequence continues at coordinate 3,288 of JAPULC010000380.1, read as the reverse complement.
ACCGCCCAGGGCAGCGAGCCCAAGATGGGCCTGGTCACACATATCGTCGTGGCGGACACCGATGCGGAAGCACAGGAAGCGGCCAAGCCAGCGTGGGAAGCGTATCGCTGGAATCTCGGCACACCGCGTCGTCTCGAGGCCGAGCGGCGCCAGCTCACGCAGTTTCTCGACCGGCGCGACAGCGGCGACGCGCAGCAGGGATCGACGCCCGTGCGTCATCTGGCCGTCGAAGAGCGGCGCGATCTCGAGGCGGCACTCGAGGAACTCTCGGAGGGTAAGAAAAAAGACCGTAAGGAGCGGCGACTGAATCCCGGCGGACTCGGCGCCGGCGCGGTGGCAGGTTCCCCTGACACCGTTCGACGCTACATGAATGAATACGCCGAATGCGGGGCCAACTATTTCGTGTGCTCGTTCCAGTGGGGGAACCTGAGCCACGAGCACGCGTGCCGCTCGATCGAACTATTCGCCGAAGAGATCATGCCGGCCTTCGTGGCTGAGCACGCCTGACGAATCATTCGTGCCGGGCACCATCGTGCCTGGCACCAATTTTGTACAATGTCCCCATGAGCACTCGCCTATCGGCCGAGCAAGTCGCCACCTTCAACGAAGCGGGCTATCTCGTGATTCCCGCAGTATTTCGCGACGATGAAGTGCGTGAATTTCGCGAGGAAGCAGACTTCATTCTCGAGTTGATCGTGAACTCGAGCATATGCAACGAACGCCACAGCAATCGCTTGGACCTGCGCGAGGTGAACGGGCACCACGTCGTACGCAAGATCCAGCCCATCAACGATCTCTCCCTCGTTTTGTCGAAAGCGTCAAACGATCCGCGGCTCCTGGATCCGTTGCGCACGCTGATGGCCGACGAGCCGGTGCTGATGGAGGAGAAACTCAACTACAAGCAGGATCTGGGCGCCAAATTCGATCACCTGGTGGCGCGGCCACAGGACGATCACTTTCCCATCCACCACGACTGGGCCTACTACCGCGCGCAGAACTATCCACAGAACATCCTCTCATCGGCTATCACCATGGATGACATGACCGCCGACTCGGGACCCATCCAGGTCTGGCCGGGAACGCATCGCTCGTCTCTCGCGCATCGAGTGCGTCCACTCGACGGCGACGACACCGGATACAGGGATCTCGAGGTGGTACCCGGGCTCGTGGATCGAGAGGCGGGCGTCGATTTGATCGTTCCCGGTGGCTCCGTGCTCTTGTTCCACTCACTTCTCGTGCACGCATCGCGCGCCAACGAGAGCGGTAAGCCGCGCAGGCTCATGATTTACAGCCACTATCCGAAGGCCGCGAACATGGGCTTCGACATGCGTAACGGTCCCAACCGGCTGCGCGAATCTCCTCACGAGTGGCGTTATCTGCGCGCGCGGGATGCGGGCCGCTACGCGGACCAGTTTCGCGTGAACAGGATTCGCGGCTAAAAGGAACCTCGAAAGACATTGTGGGAGCGGCTTCAGCCGGGGGCGCCCAGCCGCGAATGGTGAATCCTGTAATCCCCATGATTCGCGGCTCAAGCCGCTCCCACACCAGAATTCGCCCATCGACCTTTTGCGACCCGCTGAAGCCTAGGGTGAGATGTTGTGACTCAGATTCGAAGTTTCCGAGATCCCCCAAGGTGCGCCCTAGGGCCGGCCCACGGTCGCGACCACGGCTAGCGAGCTATCACTCTCGCGAGGTCTAAAGGCTCTTCATCAAGGTGGTCGCCTCGACCGCTTCATGGAGCCTGATGCGCCCCAACTCCTGGAAATCACGGGCCTTGGCAAACGCGAGCAACACGGCGTCATCGGCATACTCGGTAAACCAGACGCGCTCGGCACCCAGTTCACGAGCAATTTTCATGTTCTCCTGGAACAGCCGCTCGCCCACGGTGTCGAGTCGTTGCGGGAGCGTGACGATAAAGAAGCGAAATTCGCCGTGCGGGCTTTTCTCCACGCCCCCATAACCCGCGATCTCGCCCCGCTCGGTGTCTTCGAGCACATAATGATGCTGCGTTCCCTTCGAAGCATCGAACCCGCGCCGGTTCTCGTACCACTCTTCCTGAGTGCCCGCGCCCGCCACATGGGCAACACTCGCGTTGGCGAGATCGAGGATGGCAGCCCAATCCGATTCAGCGATGTCTCTGCGATTGAGTGCGCTCATCGTTGCGCCTCAGCGCTCATCGGATTGAAGATCGAGCCAAGCCACTTCCCGGGGTGTGATCTCCACGGACAACGCACGCAGGCAACTGCGGGTCTCGGACAACTGCCGCGGACCGATGAGCGCAAACGTGGGAAACGGCTGGCAGAGCACATAGGCCAGTGCCACGTTGATCATCTCCACGCCTCGCTCGTCGGCTAACAGTCCCGCGCGACGACGCCGCTCGAAGTTGTCATCGGAGAACCACACCCGTGCCAACTCCTCATCCTGGGGTTGATTGCCGATTCTGCCGACCAGACCCTTCACGCCTCGCGCTCCCTGCGGCTGCTCCGCGCGCTCGGTGAAAAAGCCGCGAGCCTGTGACGACCACGGCATGAGCGCAAGCCCCGTCTCGCTGAGAAACGCACGGTACTCGGGTGTCGACGAAGCGATGCAGCCCGCCCAGACAGGCTGGTTCATACGCGCCAGACTGAAATTGTTGGAGACCACCGAGAAACCCTGAAGCCCTTGCGCCTTGGCATAGTCGTTGGCGTCACGAATGCGCGCCTGGCTCCAATTCGAACCTCCAAAGATGCGTATGCGCCCGGCGTTCACTTCCTGGTTGAGTGCTTCCACCCACTCACTCACAGGCACATCGAGGTTGTCTCGATGCAGGAAATACACATCCAGGTAATCGCTATGCAGCCTATCGAGACTCTCGGTGAGTTGCGACGCGATGTAGCCGGGAAAGTTGAGCGGGGTGTGTGCACCCTTGCCGATCAAAACCAGCTCGTCGCGCAATCCGCGATGGCGCATCCACTGTCCCAGCTACCGCTCCATGACACCGCCGCCATAAAGGTGGGCCGTATCGAAGGTGTTGCCGCCATGCGCGTAGAAGTGATCGAACATCACCGATGCCTGAGGCATCTCGGTCTGATTGTCGCAACCCATCACGAGACGCGAGATGGGTTTGTCGACCCCCGGCACGTCGCCGTATTGCATGGGATGATGCGTGTGCCGCGCGAGTGTCCTGCGGGTGACGGTGTGCGTCCAGTTCTCCGGGGCTTCTACTTCAAAGGCGAGACCGACTTCGCGACGCCACGCATCGAGGGTGCGCGCATTGCCGAGGCTGTCCGCCCAGGTCATCGCTGCGCA
>JAPULC010000038.1 GCA_027295305.1 Gammaproteobacteria bacterium | reverse complement strand
TATTTTCTGCGCCGCCTCGGGGTACGGCTCGAGCTCGGCGAGGAAGAAGAGAGCGACGACGAGCCGTTTCGTATTCATTTCTTCGATACCTATTGGGTCAAGCGCGACGCATTGGAGACCGCTCTCGAAGGCGGGCCACTGGAGCAATGGACCACAAAGGAGCGCTTGAGCGGCCTCTGGCCCATGGGCGGAATCGGAGATGATCTGCTCGCGCGCACGCGCGCCGAGACCGAGGCTTATCTCGGCGCAGCCGGGGAGCTGCTGAGAATTCCGAGCGAAGCACGGGAGCTGCGATTTCGGATTGGATTCGTCGAGCTCGCCGGGCGTATCGAGCACGTGACCGACAAGGGTCTGATCTACTTTCGTGCCGGCAAGCTGACTTCTCGCAATCGCATGGACATGTGGATTCAGCATCTCATGCACTGCGCGAGCGGAATCGCGCGGCCTGCGTATCTCGTGGACGAGCAGAAAGGCGAGCGCATGCTCCAGCTGAGCGTTGAAGCCGCGAGAGTGCAACTCGAGAAGCTCATCGGGATCTACCTCGAGGGCCTCGATGTGCCGCTCCCGCTCTTCATCCGCTCGAGCACCGCGTTTGCCGAGCGGATGGCGCAGTACAACGATCCGGAGCGTGCAAGAAGGGGGGCGCGAAACACTTGGAGGTCCGAGTATGAGGACGCCTATGTGTCGCGGCTGTTCGATGCGGACGTGTTCGAAGAGACGAGCTTCCGAGAGCATGCCGAGCTCGTCTATCTGCCCATGTATTGGGCGATCGAAGAGCGAACCCACGCCGACCTCGTATCGGAGGTGCTCGAGTGATCGTGCTCGACCCCCTGACGTTTCCCCTCGAGGGCACGCGCATCATCGAGGCGAGTGCGGGCACCGGGAAGACCTATACGATCACGTCCCTTTATTTGAGATTGCTGCTCGGCGATGACCCTCCCGCAGCGGATCTCACTGCAGATCGTATTCTCGTCGTGACCTTTACCGATGCCGCGACGCAGGAGTTGCGCGATAGAATCCGTGGCCGCGTGCTTGCGCTGCGCCAGACGCTTCTCACGAAAGAAGGCGACGACGATTTCACAAGGGGACTCCTCGAGAAGGTCGCTGGCAGACCCGACTCACTCGCGCGCCTGAATCTCGCGCTGCAACAGATGGACGAGGCGGCCATCTGCACTATTCATGCGTTTTGCTATCGCATGTTGCGCGAACATGCCTTCGAGAGCGGTGCGCTGTTCGACTACGACTACCGTATCGACGACGTTGCCTATCGCCGCAACGCGACGACGGATTTCTGGCGGCGACTGGTGTATCCGCTGTCCGGCGAGGAGCTTGCGCTGGTGACCGGGCTCTGGCCTTCGCCGGACGAGTTGTGGCAGGCGATCGCGCCTTATCTCATGAAACCGGAGCTCGAGCTCCGCGGTGGAGACGACGAGCCGTTCCGGGAGCAGTCCGAGCATTTGAGACGCGCCATCGAGCGCATCAAGTGGTGTTGGCGTTCCGAGAAGGTGCGCACGGCGATCGAGAGCTCCGCGGTACGCAAGGCCAAGGATCGTCCCGGGGGCGCATCCATGCTCGAGCGAATGGACGAATGGGTGCGTGATGATGAGCATCTTCTACGGGTACCGGGCGAGCGCAGCCGCCCCGTAAGTTTCGATCAACTGCTTCGCCATTACGCCACCGATCGGCTGCTCTCCCCCCGCAACCTCACCAAGCGCGGCAGCCCACCTGATTGCGAGCACTTCTGCGGGCTCGTGGATGTCGCACTCGCGAGCTTTCGTCGCCTGATGGCCACCGTGCTCGGGCACGCGATCGTCGAGGTCTCCGATGCCGCGATCGCAGAGAAACTCGCAGATCGCATGCTCTCTCCGGACGATCTCCTGTTGCAGATGGACAATGCCCTCGGCGGACCGCGAGGTGGTGTGCTGGCCGCAAGCATTCGGCGTCGTTTTCCCGTGGCCATGGTGGATGAATTTCAGGATACCGACCCGCTTCAGTACCGTATCTTCCAACGAATATACGAGGGTGCGAGCGGCTGTGGTTTCTACATGATCGGCGATCCGAAACAGGCGATATACGGTTTTCGCGGTGCCGATATCTTTACCTACATCGACGCGCGTGCTCTGGTGCCGGAGGCGGATCGCTTCAGACTCAGCACCAACTGGCGCTCTTCACCAGCGTTCATCGAGTGTGTGAACACGCTGTTCGACAGCGCTCGCGACCCGTTTCTCTTCGAAGAGATCGCGTTTGATCCCGCGCTACCTAACGATCCCGAAGAACAAGGGTCGTTTCGCATCGACGCTGCGCCGGCAAATGCGCTGAACCTGTGGTTTCTCCCGGGTACCACCAACACGGGCATGGTTCGCAGGGTCTTTGCGGACGTTGCCGCGAATCGTATTGCGCTCTTACTCGGACAGAGTCAGGCAACTCTGCATGGACGAGCTCTCAGAGCTGGAGACATGGCGGTGCTGGTGCGTAACTATCTCGAGGCGATTGCCGTGCGCGATGCACTCGCGGAACGCGGTATCGGCACGGCATATCTCACCCGCGAGTCGGTGTTTCGCACGCCAGAGGCGGCGGATTTCGCACTGGTGCTGCAAGCAGCTCTCGAGCCGCGTAGCGAATCGCGCGTGCGTACGGCGCTTGCCACGGCGCTGGTCGGGTGGCCACGTGACGCGTTGATCGATGCGTTGCGTGACGAGCGGTGGGCCGCGCATCAGGAACGCTTTGCGGATTATCACGAGCTCTGGCGCGATCGTGGCGTGCTCGCGATGCTCAGGCTTTTTCTCGCGGACTATGAGGTTCCAGCTCGCATGCTCGAGGACGAAGAAGGGGAGCGTCGGCTCACCGACATTCGTCATCTCGGTGAGCTGGTGCAGGAGAAGTCGGCGGAGCTCGATGGGATGCGGAGAATTCTTCAGTGGTATCTGGCGGAAATCGATCGCAGCGATGTTCCCGAGGAAGAGCAGCGGCGTCTGGAGACAGACGAGCGTCTCGTCAAGGTCGTCACGCTTCACAGCGCCAAGGGGCTCGAGTACGAGCTCGTGTTTCTGCCATTCGTGAGCATTTGCGAACCGACCGCTGCCGGGCTCTATCATGAACGTGACGTGGACGAGTTCGGTATCGAGCGCTATCGCCCGGTGCTGGAACTCGTGCCCACCGACGACGCAGTTGCGAAGGCGGACCGCGAGCGTCTCGCGGAAGATCTTCGACTGCTCTATGTCGGTCTTACGCGAGCGAAGCAGGCCTGCTGGGTCGGGATCACCAACTTTCGCTCGGGCGGGCGTGGCGCCACCGGGCGTTTTGCCGTGAGTGCCCTGGGTCACGTGCTGCTTCAAGGCGCGGAGCCAGCGAACGACGAAGCGATACTCGAGCGCCTGCGCGCGCTAACCGAACGCTGCGGGTACATCGGCGTCGAGATCGTCTCAGAGGATGAGCCTCGCGTCGAGGCTGGGGCCGCGGAGTCGGAGCGGGCGCTGGCAGGCGCGCGGAAGTTCTCCGGACGCATCGGCCGCCGCTATCGCATCTCGAGCTATTCATCCCTCGTCGTCGGCCGTGATGCCCGGGTGCTCGAGCCGGGAGCGTCGGACGAAGCCTATGCCGGGGAGATAGAGACCGAGGTTGCGGCCGATCTTCCGCTTCGTTTCCGCTTTCCGCGCGGGGCCCACGCCGGCGTGTTCCTTCACAGATTGCTGGAGCTCTGGCCGCAGCTCGAAGGAGATGCCGAGAACGCTCGCGAAGTCGCAAACGCGGAGCTGCGCGCATATGGCTTCGACAATGTGGGTGACGTGAGCGGGTTGATGGATTGGATGGAAACCATACGCGCCACACCGTTGAACGACCTTGGCGTGAATCTCAAATCTCTGACGTCCACTCAGCTCGAGATGGAGTTCAACATTCCGGTTGCCGGGTTTGACACGGCGCAGCTT
>JAPULC010000379.1 GCA_027295305.1 Gammaproteobacteria bacterium | reverse complement strand
CAGCGTGGTCTTTCCGGAGCCCGATGCGCCGACTACCGCGACGCTTTCACCCCGCTTGATTTCGACACTGATCCCTTCCAGTATCTTGAGTTCGCCTGCCGCGGTCCGAACCGATTTCGACACATCCCGCAATAGCAGGATGTCTGATGTTTCTTGCATGAAAAGACTTTTACTGACCCTGCTTCTGATCTGGACGGCGCCCGGTCTCGCTGCCCGGACCCTTCTCGTGATGGGCGACAGTATCAGCGCCGCCTATGGGATTCAACGCGACGCTGGTTGGGTGACGCTGCTGCAGGAGCGTCTAGAGCAACAGGCCTACGGGATTCGGGTCGTCAACGCGAGCATCAGCGGTGAGACGACAGGCGGAGGGCTCTCGCGACTGCCAAAGGCCCTGGAGATGCATGCACCCGATATCGTGATCATCGAGCTCGGAGGTAACGATGCATTGCGCGGCTATCCCATCGACGCAATCCATGCGAACCTCGAGCGCATGATCGAGCTCACCAGTGCGTCGGGGGCGCTCGTGATGCTGATGGGCATGAACATTCCACCCAACTATGGGCCGCGCTATACCCAGGCGTTCCACAACATTTATCACGAGCTTGCGCGAAGCGAGTCCGTGGCGCTGGTGCCCTTTCTGCTCGAAGGTGTGGCGCTGGAGCCGGAGCTGATGCAGCGCGATTTAATCCACCCCACTGTGGATGCACAGCCGAAGCTCCTGGACAATGTCTGGCCGGTCCTGACCGATGTCCTGGCGAAGGGCGAGGGCCCTGAGCTTCACTCCGAGTAACCCGAAAAGGGCCGATCTTTCGGATAGAATGCGGCCCGATGGCCAAACCCGGAAGTGACACTCGCAAGCGACTCACCATCTCAGCGTCGGAGCTCTTCGCCCAGGACGGCATCGACGCGGTGTCCCTGCGAACCATCAACAGTGCCGCAGGTGCTCGCAACGCCTCGGCGGTGCATTATCACTTCGGCAACAAGCTGGGGATCATCGAGGCCGTCATCGACTTCATCAAGCACCAGGTGGACAGCTATCGTATCTCCTCGGTGGAGTCGTTGACGCGGCGAGCGCGAAGTGGAGATCAACCGAGCGTTCGCCAGATCATGTGGGCTGCGTTCATGCCGTACTATCAACTGAGCCGCAAGAAGGAATACGGCCAAGCGGCACTGCACTTTCTCGCGCGTCTGGAATCCGACATGACCCCGGAGATCCAAGAGGCGCTCAATCGCGATCCGCATGGCATCGCAGCCCAGATCGACCAGCTCCTGTGCGCCGCGCTGCCCGAGCAACCCGATCATATTCGCCGCGCCCGCTATCTGTTGGCGTGGTCGGTCATGGTGCAGGGATTCGCCAGCACTGCGAATCTCGAACGTACCGTATTCGGCGACATCAGATTGCCAACCGAGGAGGGCCTGCATCGCTTTTTCGATTACGTGGTCGGGGGCATCGAGGCGCCCATCTCGAACGACTGGCCTCCCGCCGGATTCGAATAGCTAGCGTTGTCTTGTCTCTCCGGAAATTCGCCATCCGGGCGAATTTCCTCCGACGCTGCGGCGAAACAAGTTCGCCTTCATCTTGGTGGTCTCCCACCGCGCTCCCAGGCCCTTTCTTTTTGCTGCGCGTTCTTCGGTTCGGTAAGAGGGCTCCGCAAAAAGCGGTCCTGCTTACGCCAGCCGCAAAGCTGGCGCGACATCCCTGTCCCGGACGCTAGCTGGCACCGTGCATCTGACGACGTCGTTCCTCGAACCCCCGCCGCTGTGCGTCCGTGAGTTCGCCGATGCACTGCGCGCAATGCACACCTTCTCGATAATCCTCTGACTGCGTGTCCGTCGGCGCCACCGGTCGGCGGCAGCCATGACACAGCACATGCTCAGCAGGCTCCAGGGCCGATGTGAGTGATACGCGATGATCGAAGACGAAGCATTCTCCGCGCCACCGGGTGCCCTCGGGTGAGATGTCACTCAAGTATCCCAAGATGCCACCGTCGAGCTGATAGACCTCCTGGAAACCCCACTCGAGCAGATAGGCCGACGCCTTCTCACAGCGTATCCCCCCGGTGCAATAAAGCGCCACGCGAGTGTGTGCGTGTTTCGACAGATCCCTTGCGACGAACTGCGCAAACTCACCAAAACTCTCGATTGACGAATCCACGGCGCCATCGACATTCCCAATGGCCACTTCATAACGATTGCGCACATCGACCACCGTCACGTCCGGTGCTTCCAGCATCGCGTTCCAATCCCGCGTAGCGACGCGCTCGCCGGTCTCGAGCGTGGGGTCGAGAGCCGACACCGCAAAGCGCAGGATCTCATCTTTGGCGCGGATTCTGAGACGCTTGAAAGGTTCGCACTCGCCGACATGCGACCACTCGGCGTTCGGCAGGTCGATGGCGAGCGCGTCTTCGATGTCCGCCACCAGATTCCGGAGCATCCCTTCACTGCCCCAGAGCGCAGCGTTGATCCCCTCTGCGGCCACGTGCACGGTGCCTTTGATTTCCGTTCCACGACAACGCGCTCGCAACCATCGTGCAATGCGATGGGGATCCGCGACGTGGGTGAATCGGTAGAAGTTGACGATCGAGTCCATCTCGGAGAATCGCTTCAGCTAGTTCTCGTCCCCTGCGCCCCGGCACGGCGGTGACATGGGCGCATCGCCGTGGCGCGCACGCCACTCGTCCGAGGTATAGGTGTGCAATGCCAGGGCATGCACGGGACCCTTGAGCTCATCCGCCAGCACAGCGTTGACACGGCGATGTCTCGCGAGCAGACGTTCACCTTGAAAACACTCGGCCACAAGCACCACTTTGAAGTGCGTCTCCGAGCCTGCCGGCACGTTGTGGTTACCGCTCTCGTTCACTACCTCCAGATGAAGCGGCTCTATGGCCCGAGCCAGCTTCTCCTCGATTTGCACCTGGACTGTCATCGTCTTCGCTCCATAGCCGACGGACGGCGCCAAATTATACCTCAGCGGTCCATCGACCCCGTGTGAGGCCCCCTCTATTCCTATACTTCGATTGGAACAGAGTAAAAGCGGATATGACCCAAAACCTCTATACACAGCTCAGGTTCGTCGAAGATCAATGCCGAGTGTGGAATTTCACGAAACGTGAAACCGACGAGCTGCTGAAGCTCTGCCCCTACGGCTTCGTGGACAGATTCCC
>JAPULC010000378.1 GCA_027295305.1 Gammaproteobacteria bacterium | reverse complement strand
AATACGACGCCCTCGTTCGGCGTGATAACGAGCGGGTCGAGGCGTATCTGAATAGCATCGGCGTGGACCGCGCGGCTTGACACCGCGACGTAACGGGGCGGTATCGACATGAGCGATTGTGGGTGCCGCCCCGCTCGCTGTCCCGGCCATTGACGAGCGCCACCATCCGAGCGCATCCCGTTACGGGCAGGCCCATAGCGGCGGCATCAATGCACCGTGACCGGCACCGTCCGCCGGGTTGGCGGGTGGGGATGGTAAAGCGGCCCTATCCGATTACGCAGCCTTCGGCGTCGGCACCCAACGTTCTTCTTCATCTTTTTCAAGCTCGAACAACGAAGGCCCAAACTCAAGTTCGTCAATCTCTCGCAGAAGGTCACAGATAATTTCAGCCTGTTCATGCCCCAGTTCCTTAAGGGCATAAAACAACCGGAGCGTCCGGTCTGAGCTGGCCGAGATCGGCTCTTGGGGCAAACCTTCCCACCGCGCGATTGTTGGGCGACTGACACCCAATACCTCACCCAGTCCACTTTGAGAGATGTCGAGCATCGAGCGCAGGTAGCGAAGCTCCTGTCCTCGAAGAATGTGAGGTGCTGTGACGATCGCCCGCGCAATTGCCGCATGAAGTCCGTCGGCACCCTCGATGGCAACGCCGCCGCCTTCTTCGGTTTCGTAGATCGTGTATCCATTCTTAAGGTACACGTAATCAAGGCCGCAGTTGGTGTAGTGATACGGGTTGTCGCTCATTGATTCCAGTCCATCCATTGAACCGTTTTAACGAACAACTTGTCGCTATCCTCAAAGACTATTGTCACCACTCCTGCACATCTCGTCCCACGCATTCTCTTCGCTATTACTGCCTCCCATTTCCCATTTTTGTTTCGAGTTGGGGGATGTTCGACCATTCCCGTCCGCAAGATTCTACGAGCATCGATCTCCGTAATTTCTCGCTCCTCGACACGTTCGAAAGCGTGGTTGCCGAAGATGACGTTGCCCGAGATCTGGGCACGTTCGCGAATGATTCGTTCTACTTCATCGGCTCGGAGTTCCTCCCAGCAAATTGGTCGTTGAAATGGGTTTGGCTCAACCACTGTATCACGACGATACAACAATATCAGTGGGAGGTGAAGAAAAAATTACTGTCCTGGGATACCGCGAGCAGCCAAGTCCCTCAATGCACTCCCTCACCCTGGCCCGGCGCCGTCCGCCGAAGCTCATCGATCGCGCGCTCAATGCGATGCCACACTCGCCGCCCTTCCATATCGCCAGCTGCCAGCAGTTCATCGGCGCGCTGAGCGGCGTGTAACGCGGTATCATCTCCGTAGCGGCTGATGGTGGCTTGGGCGGCGCGGTAGAATTCCAGGACCGAGACATCACCGTCTCGACCTTCGCCACCCCGCCGCACGTGCCTCAGCCTCCGTGCAGAACCATCTCTCGCCCTTGCTGGGATCGATCCGAGTGCGAGCGTAATTCTGCCCGCCCGGAACGTGATAGATGCGCCAGCCCCGCCTGCCTGGTTGGTCCGGTAAAGCAATACTCAACCAATTCGGACTAGCATAGCGTAACCCACCTTGAGGTGGCGAGGGAGAGAGCGGAGATGTCGAGCGCGGGGCGAAATTCGACTGGAGTGGACCTGGAGCGCGCGGAAGCGGTTCTTTCGGGCGCAACGCCCGAGGCTAAAACTGAAACCGCCATGGCCGTGGCCAAGGAATTTTCCTCGGGCACCATGACCCGGCGCGAACGCGAGATCGCCACCAGAATCCTCGGCTTCATGGCCCGCGATATCGAGGTGCGGGTCCGTCAGGCGCTCGCCCAGCACGTCAAATCCTGCCCCTATCTTCCCGAGGAGCTGGCCCGGACATTGGCCAATGATGTTGAGACGGTCGCACTCCCCATCATCCAGTACTCCAGCGTGCTGGGCGAGGCCGATCTGATCGCCATCATCGATTCGGGCAGTGTCGATAAGCAAATCGCCGTCGCCAAGCGCAAGAAAGTCTCCGAGACCGTTTCGGAGGCATTGGTCGATGCGGGAAATGCCAAAGTCGTCGGCACGTTGCTCGCCAACCACGGCGCCGAAATCAGCGAGCGTTCTTACGGCAAGGTACTCGACCGATACCCCGGCGACATGCGGATCCAGGAGCTCGTGATCGAGCGTCCGACCTTGTCGCTGGCAACGACCGAGCGCCTGATCGCTTGCGTCTCCATCGAGCTGCGCGAGCGCGTTCTCGCTCGCCATGGCTTCAGCGGCAAGCTCGCCGACGAACTGATCCGCCACGGCCGCGAGGGCGCGCTGACCCGAAGCGTCGCCGCCGACCGTAAGGACGACGAGGTCGAGGGCCTGATCAACCGACTCAAGGGCAAGGGCGACCTCACGCCGACCCTGGTGCTACGCGCGCTGTGCGAGGGCGACCTCAACTTGTTCGAGGCGGCCATGGCGGCGATGGCCGATATGTCGGTCGACAACGCCCGTACCTTCCTGCACCAGCGCGGCCTTGGCGGCCTGCGTATGGTATTTCGCAATACCGGCATGCCACAGCCCATGTTTCGCCCAATCCAGCTCGCCATCGAACAGGTGAGCGCGCTGCGGGAGGAGTCGCCGACGGCGGCCGCGGCCGAGATCTCGCGCCGCATCGTCGACCGGCTGGTGATCGAGTACGAGGGCTTGCCCGACGGAGGCCTTGAGCCACTGATGAGCGAGCTGTCGCGCCGCATCTTGGGCGATGTCCCGAGCGCGGCGAAACGCCAGCCCGTTCGCGTCTGAACCGAGATTCCCCTGTTGACTCCTCCTAAGTGCCGAAAACGGTAGCTGAAACTCTCGCTGTACGGAAGCGTCTGCCGACGTCTTCGAGGGACAGGGAGCCGGTCACGAGAGCCACCCACTACGGCGGGATTCGCCCTAGCTGTTTGCCGAGCGGAAATCTTCCCCCTCTCGCCAGCTACGGCTTCTCAGCGGCGATCCTCGGGATGCGCTACCTCTCCGAGATGGTCGGCAACAATTGGATCGGCAACTGAGCGACGATCCCTTGTCGCCACGCGCGGGCGGCACGATCCGTGGCACCCGTCCCCTGACGCCCGCCACAATCCGAGCGCACCCCGTCATGGGCAGGCCCGTAGCGACGGAATTCTCGGGCTTTATCACTGGACAGGTTGCCAGCGGAGTTCAGAGATGCCGTGCGGGCAACCGTGCGGACAGAGCTATTGGATAACGGCACCATGGCGGTCAACTAGCGTTCCATGAACCGGCCCGAGTCTATGCCCGCGCCTCTTTGTTCCATATTCGATTTGCACCGCTTGCAGATGCGCTCGCCGGACCAACTGCTTGTGAACTCGTCGCGGCACTTCAGGCACTGACGGGTTTTCGTGACATGGACCCGCTCGGGTGTTGGTTTTGTTACGTTCATGACGCTCTCCATGGTCGGTTAGCCGCGCGCCAATTGCGTCCA
>JAPULC010000377.1 GCA_027295305.1 Gammaproteobacteria bacterium | reverse complement strand
GCCTCGGCCATCCCGACCATCCCACACCGTCTGACCATCACGATCCCGGTCCGGGTGGACCCTAATCACGCCAATCATCCCGGGCAAATGTCAAGATCGTAGCGCCTCACAGCGCATGGTGTTTACCGTGGTGGGTAAGTGCCCCGTTGTTTTGGCTGAGTATGACAGATTCGATACACTTCTCAGACACTTCCGAGACTTCATTGTGTGCCCTTGGTGTGCCCTTGGTGTGCCCGAGTTTCTTTCCGCTGATCTCCCTGGCGCTGTAATCACAGAGATACTAAACTGGCACGTTATGACAACTCACAAAGGTGTAGAATGAGGATGAGGAGTGCGGCCATGGCGTTGATGGACACGAACAAGCCGAAATCGGACTGAGGGGGAACGCGTGTCAACATCTACCGATCACCACGCTCCGCTTCGCGAGGACGTGCGCCGGCTGGGAGACCTGCTCGGGCGGGTGCTCTCGGAGCAGGGAGGCCCCGAGCTGCTCGACACGGTGGAGAAAGTCCGCGCGTTGTCTAAAGCGGATCGCGCCGCCGACCCGGGCGCAGCTTCGCAGCTATCGAAGGCGCTCTCCGATGTGCCCGCGGACCATGCGCTGCCGCTGGCGAGGGCGTTCTCACTTTTTCTATCCCTTTCGAACATCGCCGAGCAGCACCATCGTCTTCGGCGGAGGCGAGACTATCGCGCGGATCCCGACGCTCCCGCGCAGCGCGGCTCGTTTCAGGATTGCTTCGAGCGTCTCATCGCGGCCGGCGTGTCCCCGGCAGACGTTCGTCACCGCATTGCATCGCTTCGCATTGAGCTGGTGCTTACCGCACACCCGACCGAAATCAACCGGCGCACCACGCTCTACAGGTACAACGTGATTGCGGGCCTTCTCGAGGCGCGCGACCGGCACCACAAAACAGAGACGGAAATGGCCGAGATCGATGAGGGACTCGCGCGCGAGATCACCACGCTGTGGCTCACAGACGAGGTGAGGGACACCCGCCCGACACCGACGTTTGAAGCTCGAAGCGGGCTTCTCGTCTTCGAGCGCTCGCTGTGGACCGCCATCCCTCGCACCCTCCGTTCACTCGACCGGGAGCTTCGCGCGAGGACCGGCGAGGGCCTCGCGCTCGACGCGGCCCCGCTTCGATTCGGTTCATGGATGGGTGGCGATCGCGACGGCAACCCCAATGTCACCTCCGGCGTCACGCGGAAGACTTGCCTGCTCCAGCGATGGATGGGCGCGCGCCTCTACCGCGCGGAAGTATCACGCCTGCGCCTGGCGCTTTCGCTGCGGCGCGGAAGCGGCGAATTAGTGGCTCGCGCAGGGAGCGAGCGCGAGCCGTACCGAGCGCTGCTAAGTCAGGTGATCCGTCGCTTGGACGAAACGGAGCGCTGGTGCGACAGAGCTTACCGCGCGCTCGATGCGGATCCCTCGACCGTTACCGCGCCGCCCGACGGCGTCTTCGCGCGCGCGAAAGAGTTGCTCGACCCGTTGCTGGTCTGCTGGCGCTCGCTTCACGACACCGGCGCCGAGCGCGTGGCGCGCGGCGCGCTGCTCGATCTCATCCGGCGCGTGCATGCGTTCGGCCTCGCGTTGGTTCGCCTCGACGTGCGCCAGGACGCGCGCCGACATCGCCAGGCGATCGCCGAGATCGTCGAGGTGCGGGGGGACGGCAATTTTCTCGACTGGCAGGAGGAGAAGCGGCAGGAGTACCTGGAACGGGCCCTCAATCGTTTGGAACCGTTTGTTCCCCCCGGCTTCCAGCCCTCGCCGGCGGTCGCCGAAGTGCTGGCGACGTGCGAGGCGATCGCCGGCGAGTCTGCGGAGTGGATGGGATCCTACGTCGTGTCCATGGCGTCAAGCCCATCCGACGTGCTCGCCGTCGAGCTTCTGCAGCAGGCGTCCGGAGTGCGCTCGCCTATGCCGGTCGTGCCGCTGTTCGAAACGCTCGACGACCTTCGCGGCGCGGCCGACTCGATCGACACACTTCTTCGCAACGCGGGGTTCGCCGCGCGGTGCGGTGGCCGCATCGAAGTCATGCTCGGGTACTCCGATTCGGGAAAGGACGCGGGGCGTTTGGCCTCCGCGTGGGCACTCTACCTCGCGCAGGAAGATCTCAGCGAAGTCTGTCGCCGGCACGGTGTGGAGCTCACGCTGTTTCACGGGCGTGGCGGATCGATCGGGCGTGGGGGCGGTCCAACACACGCGGCAATCCTCTCTCAGCCGCCGGGTACGATTGGCGACTCGATGCGCGTCACCGAGCAGGGCGAGATGATCCAGAGCAAGTTTGGCCTCGCCGGGATTGCGGAGAGGACGCTCGAGCTGTACGTCACCGCCGTCGCCGAGGCGACGCTGCTCCCGCAAGCCGGCGCGCGCAAAGAATGGCGCGAAGTGATGCACCGCATGGCGGAGGCGGCGCGCGAGGATTACCAGGCCCTCGTTGGAGACGCCAAGTTCGTCGAGTATTTCCGGCGCGTGACCCCGGAGCCCGAACTCAGTGAGCTCCAGATCGGGAGCCGTCCGGCACGCCGCGCTGCTGGGAAGGGGCTCGACAGCCTGCGGGCGATCCCCTGGGTGTTCGCGTGGATGCAAAACCGCATGCTCGTACCCGGATGGCTCGGCGCGGGCGCGGGGCTGGCGGCCGGACTCGATGGACGCGGTCGCGACACCGTCCTCGAGATGGCGCGCGAGTGGCCGTTCTTTCGAAGCACGCTCCAGCTAGTCGAGATGGTCCTCGCGAAAGCGGACTTGCGCATCGGCGGTTTCTACGAGGCGCGGCTCGCGCCAGACCAAACGGAGTTCGGGGAGACCGTTCGCCGGCGCTTTGATAAGACAGTCCAGCGGGTGCTCGAAGCGCTCGGGCATCGTGCCCTGCTCGATGACCACCCCGTGCTCCGGCGCTCAATCGATGTGCGCAACCCCTATGTGGACCCGATAAACCTGTTACAAATCGAGGTTCTGGATCGGTTACGCTCAGCGCGGGACGACGAGCTGGTGCGTGCATTCCGCATAACGGCCAATGGCATCGCGGCCGGCATGCGCAACACCGGCTGAGGTGGACGACGCTCTGTTGCGGGCCATTACAACAGAACCCAAGCTCCTGGATTTCAAACGCACAGACAAAGCGTTGACCGAACTTGTACAGCGTACGCTCGACGGGCTGACGTTCTGGATCGACATGGCCGAACGTGGCAAAGTGGGTTGGGTACTGATGGTGGCACACAAACCGTGAGATTGAGGAAACGCAGGGCTGTCGTGTTCTCCGCAGTCGCGATCGTGATCCTCGGTGCGGTCTAGATATTCGGATAAACCAGAAAAAAGAGAGCCCGCGGGTGGGCTCTCTTTTTCTTTTCAACAGGCGTTTGTCATTCAGCGGCCTGGTACCTTCCGAGGCCACTACGAGAGGTGGGTCCGGCTACTCAAAGAGTGCCTTCACCTGTCCCCATGTTGTTTCGTGCGCCGGGACCGGGCATTGGATAAGCATTATGATGTCGCTGATGTCACCCCAGCTGCCGGGGCTATCAAACGGAAGGTCGCCGCAGGATGTGTCGAGGAACGGTGGGTAGTCGAGCGGAAGTGGCGTCCCGCTGTCCGTATCGCCGAGCCCCACGTTGTTGTTGATTTCGAATGCGAGTATGCAGTCAGAGTCGTCAAACAAACCACTGGTGCTCACGTTTTCCACGGCGGCAATTGGAACGCCGAGGACGAATACGAGCGTCGTCACGCGGGTGAGGTCGTTAATTGTGCCCGTGAGGTCGTTAACGGTGTCACCCCAGAGTCCATCCTTGGACAGAAAAAAGGTTCCCCCGGAGTATTCCGTCGTGAAAATGATTTCTCCGTTGCCCGCGCCGTCGAGGTTATTGTCCGTTATCTGGCTCGTGCTGATCCCGCAGGTGAAATCCCACTGGATACCGAGCGCGGCTCCGTCCCAGGACTGCGCATGGAAGACATTGTCCACTCCAACATCAACTGCTGGACGAGCGTTGCTTCCTCGACCTTTAAGTACGTCTCCCGAGACGGATGTGTAAGTGCCGGGCGTCGGGTCAACGGCAAATGCCGGGATCACAGGAAGTACGAGCAGACCAAAAAGGACACCAATAACTAGTCGAAACATAGTAGATCACCCCTTATGAAAACTGCAGTAAATGTAAGCCAGCAATTGCATGCGCGGCGCGAAGGACAACGGCCGCACGGATTGAACGCCGGCTGGAAAAAATGTCTCAGAAAATCGGGTTGGGTCCCAGGGTCGGTCGAGAGGTGGTCAACGGACGATATCGTGTGGTTCCGAGTGTTCCGAAGAAGAGCCCCGTGCCGATTTTTGCCCTAAAGCCGGTCTTCTGAGCGCCGGTAACGAGAATTCATTGTCTACCTGTTTAGGGGACGTGTCAAGTGGTTTGTTAAAGAATATTTCTGAAACTATAGTCCAGCTTTGGCGTCGGACTGATTTCAGGCGCCCCCGGCCCCGCACCGAAGCAGAGATGACTTATGATTAAAAGAGCACTGTTCATTCTCGCTGTTTTCGTTTCTATTTCTAGCTCAAGCAGTCTGGCGTTCGAGCTGTATCTCGACGAAGTGGGCGCCGGGCCCGATTGGGGATTTTGTCGAAAAAGCCGAAGCCGGTAACTCGTTGAAAAACAT
>JAPULC010000376.1 GCA_027295305.1 Gammaproteobacteria bacterium | reverse complement strand
ATCGAGAGACTCGGCTCACCCGTCTTGAGTGCGCGTCCCCAGGAGTCGGCACAGGAGGACTCGCCGACGCATCCCCATTCGAGCTTCGAGTAGCCCGTCCATTGCAGACCGTTGATGAAGAGAATCATCTGCGCGGGGGTCGCGTAGATCAGACAGATGTCCGGCGGATTCAATCTGCCGGACGTGAGCGGGCTCACGGCCATTGCCTGATAGGCGCCAAACGGCACGGTGTCCATGGAGTGCTGATGCGACGAGGCATCCTCTTCGTTGGCGTACCACACCCCCGCCATTCGTTTTCCCGAGAGCCATTCGTCGTCACGAGGATGCAGCCCTATGACTGCGCCGCATTGCGCTCCCACCAGATCTTCTACCGTGATACCGACGGTCCAGTTGTTGCGTGCCGCCTGGCCCACGATCTGATCGGTGGTATATATCGAGTCCGGTCGTCGAATACGCGGAATCGCTTCCATCTCTTCCACCGACTCGAAGAGCTTCATGCCGATGGGGGTCGTGCGCAAGCGCAGAAATCGATTGAGCGCGCCGACGATCTCTGTCCAATCGAACGTATCCTGATCGGTGGCTATGACATCTTTAGCATCGGCCATCAGTTTGCTCCTTTGTGGATTGTGACCGGGTCGCGGGCGACCGGGTCGCATCCGTGGTGTTGTTCTCTTCGATGGTTGCCCGTCCCCCATGGGGACAAGCATTGCGCCTCGAGCGACGAGGTGGGAAACATCAGTTGCCCACTTCCTGACGCAGGCGATCGTGGAGGCTGCCGAGGGAGTCCACCATCTCGTCGAGTGAGCGCGAGCCCGACTGAAAAACGGCCGTGGCATTGATCGTTGCCCAATCGAAGCCCATGGCCTTGATCTCCGCTGTACGTGCAGCGACGCGGTCATGATCCGCAAAGAACTCGCGTCCCGCGTCGTCATTCTCGCGAGGCGGGGGCGAGACCATGCTTTGCATGCCGATTTTCGAGGCGTCGCGGCCTGCTTCCTCGGCCGCAGCGTGGATGACGTCGAATGCCCGCTTGGCCGCCTCGGCGTCGTGCACCTGTGCGGCTAGCCAGCCGTCGCCGAGCGCCCCGACGCGCCTGAGCGCCGCAGTTGCATGACCACCAATCCAGATTGGCAGATCGCCTCCTTGAGGCGGCTTCGGCTCCATTGCCATGGCCTGGGAGTGATAGCCGTGGCCCACGTGATCTATGCGCTCATTCGACCAATACTGGCGCATCAGCGGAATCGCTTCGTCCATGCGCCGACCCCGATCGTTGAAGTTCTCACCCAACGCTTCGTATTCGGACTCTTGCCACCCAACGCCGATACCGAGGCGCACCCGCCCTTTTGAGAGCGTATCGAGGGTGCTGATCTGCTTGGCCACGAGCACTGGTTGTCGTTGAGGCAGCACCAGTACCTCGGTGCCAAGTCCGATCCTGGTCGTGACGGCGGCGACATAAGATAGTGTCATCAGCGCTTCCAGTATTGGCATGCGCGGCGGATACGGTCCCTGTGGTCTATCGAGGAGTGCGTATCCCATGACCACGTGATCGAACATGTCGAGCTGGTCATAGCCTATTCGCTCGATCTCCCGGGCGAGCTTCGCCACCCCCTCCGGCCCGTCGCGATACGCGACGCTCGGAAATTCCACTGCGAGCTTCATGAGGCACCTCCGATGCGCAGCGGCTGATCCCAGCGATCCTCGAATACCATCTGCTCGAGGGAGCGGCGGCGAATGGGGCCGTGACCGCGTCCGCGCGGATAGCCGATCGGCACGAACGCCGCGGTGTACCAATCGTGCGGGATACCGAGGAGCTCTTTGATGGCTTCTTCGTCACGGCAGATCAGCGCCGTGATGCAGCAGCCGAGGCCTTCGGCGCGACAAGCGAGTACGAGGTTCTGCACAGCGGGAAAAATCGAACCGCCTCCGACGACCGTAGGTCGCGCGAGCTCGCGATCCGGCATTCCCATTCGATCCGGGTCGAAGCAGAAGACGACGATGGCGGGGGCCTCCTCGAAGTGTTCCGCGAGATAGTCGCCGGCTGCCATGGCGCGCTCGGTACGCCCACGGGCATCGGGCGGGATGCGCTCGAGGTTCTCTGTGGCGGTCTCGCTGTAATCTTGCCAGCGCTTGCGGTGAAGCTCCCCGAGTGTTGCTTTCGTTTCTGGATCGCGAACCACGATAATGCGCCACGGTTGACGATTCGCCGCGGAGGGCGCCCAGGTGGCAGCCAGGAGCACGCGTCTCATGATGTCGTCGGGAATCGGATCCGTCTTCAGGCGACGCACCGCACGAAGTGTCGACATGGCATCGTAGAGCTCCATGATTTCCTCCCGTCCTGTTTGCTTTACTAGATCCCCATCTTGCCCAGGGTGTCGATGACCTCCTCAATCATGCGGGACAGCCGAGGATGGCGAGATTCGAATGCCAATACCAGATCGTCGAGGCGATCGCCGACGGGTCTGGTTTGGTCCTCTGTTTTTTCTCGTCCGCTTTCGAGCAGATAGCGGATGTCGTCCGAGACTTCGAACATCAGCTCGCGGCTCTCGTCGTCGATGCTGTCGGCGCGCTCGAGCTCCTGGTGCACCTGTCCAAGAAGCTCGTGGAGACGTTCATGGCTCATGCTCAAGGTACCTGCGACAGGCCGCCATCCATGTTGATGGCGCATCCGTTGATATAGGACGCATTGTCCGAGGAGAGGAACAACGCGAGGTTTGCGCACTCGGATGCTTCGCCCATTCTTCCCATCGGCAGGCGTTTTCCCTGCGTCTCTACGAATTCCTCGAAGGATTGCTCGGTGGACGCGTTCTCGTAAGCTCGCAGGATCTGGTCCGACTTGATGCGTCCGATCATCAATGCGTTGACCAGCACGTTGTGGGGCGCACACTCCCCCGCGAGCACCTTGGTGAGCGCGAGACCGGCGGCCCGCGATACGGATGTGGGCGCGGAGCCCGGACCCGGCGCCCGCGCGGCAAGGTTGAGGATGTTGATGATCCTGCCCCAACGGCGCTCCTTCATCCCAGGTAGAGCAAGGCGTGCGAGACGAATGGCGGCGAACAGCTTCAGATCCAGATCCATCTGCCAGATCTCGTCGGTAATCTCCTCGAACGGCCCGGCCTGCGAGCGTCCGGCGTTGTTGACGAGGATGTCCACTCGACCGAACTCGGACATCACCTGGTCCCAGAGGGAATTGATCGCGCCTGCATCGGCCACGTCGCAGGAGTATGCCGCCACTTTGGCATCGGTTGCACTCAGACGATCCAGGGCTTCCTGCAGGACGTTCTCTCGCCGGGCCACGATGGCGACATTGGCGCCCGCGCGAGCGAATGCCTCTGCCATCGCATATCCCAGGCCGAGGCTGCCTCCGGTGACAAGCGCGGTTCGATTGGTGAGTTGAATGTTCATCGCCTTCTCGCGCGTGGTTGGGACCGGTCGATTCGAAATTGAACCGTGTATCTGATGCCGTCTGACTTGACGAGACTGCCACCCTTGACCGCAGGCAGGAAGCGAAATCTCCGGAGTGTTTCGACGGCGGCCGCGTCGAATACATGGGGAGGCTCGGACTCCACGAC
This sequence comes from Gammaproteobacteria bacterium, assembly GCA_027295305.1. Classification (GTDB taxonomy): domain Bacteria; phylum Pseudomonadota; class Gammaproteobacteria; order Pseudomonadales; family Azotimanducaceae; genus JAPULC01. The sequence continues at coordinate 1,075 of JAPULC010000376.1, read as the reverse complement.
CTCGATGTCCTTCGGGCGACACGCCTCGGTTACGGTGAATTCTGCCACTACGTACCCCTCGATTTTCTGCGTCCGAGCCGAGCGCGGATATTCAGGGCGAAAGCGAATCAGAGGCAGATAGCCCGTCTGCGGGATGGTGTAATCCCCAAGTGCAAGCGCATAGGCACCGCAATATCGCTTGAATGCGTCGCCATCGCGCGAAGCAGCCAGCGCGGCCAATGCGGCTGCGGCGCGCAGCCGTAGGCGAAACGGCCCCGGCACGATATCTTCACTTAGATCGAACGTCTTCTCGAATCGGCGCTCGGCCCGCCGATTGCGGCCAGAGGCGCGTTCGATGGCGCCGAGACTGAGGTGCCAATACGCGAGATCCGACGCGCTCGTCGCGGATGTTGCGGCGTCGATCTTATGGCGGAAATAATCGTCGGGATCGGCGGTGATGAGCCGCCAGTTGAACTGGGTGTCCTGCCAGAAGGTGTAGTCGTAGGACGTTTGACTCGTCTGACTCCGAATGTCACTGGCGGATGCGGCGTCGAGCAGCACGAAGGGTGTCCGTCGCGCATCCACCACTTCGGCGATTGCGCCGAAGATCTCGAGGGCTTCCTGGCGCTTTTCCGCCGAATTGCCCTTTGGGATCCGCGTCTGGTATTTCACGACAGTGGCGACACTGCCGAATTTCTCGAGCGCAAGCCGCAAGACATCGCTCTCGGTGATGCCGTTTTGGGTGAGGCGATTCTTGATGGCCTGGGCACGAGGATGGTCGAGGCGCAACGTCACCGTTGAGCGGATGTCCCCGGCAGTGCCGGCGAGCGTGGCCCGTGCCCTCAGGTCGGTGGCCTGTTGCTCGGCTGCCGATGAGATGACCGGGATCGCCAACCCGAGGATGAGCGCGCTGAAACACCCAAGATTCGGTTGAAAATTGATTCTACGAATCAATTTTCGCCCCGATTTGCCTTCCCTGGCAAATCGGGTGTACGACAAAGTCGCGCGGCAGACGCGCAGGGAATCAAACACGTACGTGTTTGATTTGCGCAAGCCATTGATGGCCGCCATCCATGGCCAGAACTTAGCAGCCTGT
>JAPULC010000375.1 GCA_027295305.1 Gammaproteobacteria bacterium | reverse complement strand
CACGTGCGGAAAGGACATCACAACCGCATCTCGCATCAGCCGAGCACTGGCGGCCAGGGGTATTGCGGTCTTGCGTTTCGACTTTACCGGGCTTGGCGGCAGCGACGGCGACTTTGCCAATACGAACTTCTCGAGCAATCTCACCGATCTTCTGGCTGCGGCAGAATTCCTACGCGAGAACTATCTGCCGCCATCGCTCCTCATCGGACACAGTCTCGGTGGAACCGCGGTGCTTGCGGTCGCCGGATCGATTCCGGAAGCGCGCGCCGTGGTCACGCTGGGCGCGCCCGCGACACCCGAGCACATAGCCAGGCAATTCAAGGCCGACCTCGAGAAGATCCGCAGCCAAGGCGAGGGCGAAATCGAGCTCGCCGGGCGCCCGTTCACCATCACGCGAGAGTTTCTGGACGACATCGAGAACCAGAAACTCGAGAGCGCCATTGCCGGCTTGAGAAAAGCCTTGCTCGTCATGCATGCTCCGTTCGACGCGATTGTCTCCATCGACGAAGCCTCGAAGATCTTCCTCGCGGCAAAGCATCCCAAGAGCTTCATCTCACTGGACTCCGCGGATCACCTCATGTCCAAGCCCGAGGATGCCGAATACGCGGCGGCAACCATTGCCGGGTGGGCATCTCGCTATCTCGAGCTACCCGAAATTACGGGTGAAACGCATCTCGCAGCAGGTCGGGTGCGCGTGGCGGAAGCGAACAAAGCCTTCCTACGGGAGGTCTTCACCGACGACCATCGCCTCTATAGCGACGAGCCCACCCGCGCCGGGGGCAGCAATCTCGGACCCGATCCCTACGAGTTGCTGCTCGCTTCGCTCGGCACGTGCACGTCTATGACAGTGAGGATGTATGCGAATCGCAAGGAGTGGCCGTTGGAGGACGTCGATGTCACCCTCTCGCATCGTCGCGATCACGTGGAGGATTGCGAGAGGTGCGAACAATCGGGGGGCCTTGCAGACGTCATCTCGCGGGAGATTCGTCTGGTCGGCGACCTCAGCGAGGACCAGCTTGCGCGACTCCTCGAGATCGCCGATCGATGCCCTGTGCACAAGACCTTGCACAACGAAATCCGCGTCGAGACGCGACGCGTCGAGTGAGTCCAACGCGCCTGCGCAGGAAGATAAGGGACTGTCCCTATATTAGGAACGGTCCCTAACAGGCTGCTGAAAAAGCCGTCCTGGCTTTTCAGCAGTACGCAAAGGGAAAAGCGTGGTTTTCCCTTTGCTCCCAAAATCAACGACCTACGGTCGCCGATTTTGCCAGCACATCCCTGTGCTGGACGCAGGCTGCCGAAAAACATAGTTTTTCAGCAGCCCCGCTAAGGATCACCTGAGATCATGCCCGTCACATCCGCGAGCCTGTCCCGACGTCTGGGCGCGATGCTCTACGATATGTTTCTGCTGATCGCGCTCTGGACGGCGACGCTCTGGATTCTCGTCGCCATCGCGGACACCACCGTGACGGGTGCCTGGGTGCAATCGCTGCTCTTCATCGAGGCCTTCGTGTTCTTCGCGTATTTCTGGATGCGAAATCAGCAGACCCTCGGCATGCAGGCGTGGCACATTCGCGTGCAGAACGCCGACGGTTCGCCCATCACGTTGCGCCAGTGCCTGCTGCGTTTCATCACGGCAATCCCCTCGCTTCTTCTCGTGGGCCTCGGCTTTTGGTGGATGCTCGTGGATCCGAGACGTCGCTCATGGACGGACCTCGTCTCCCGCAGCGAGATCGTCTTCGTTGGGGCAGCCCACGCTGGGACGGCCCCCGCTGCTCCGCACATCGGCCGAGCGGATCAACCACAGAGCCGCCACGATGCAGATACCGACGGGTAAAAGCACCGCGATGGCCGGTGAAAAACCAAAGACGACGCTGGCGGGCCCGAGAAGATCCTGGGCATATTTAAATCCGAGCCCCACCAGAATGCCTGCCCCGATTCGAAGGCCCATGCCGGCTTCGCGCAACGGTCCGGAGACGAAGCTCGCTGCGAGCAGCACCAGCGAGAGAATGGCGAAGGGCTGCGCAAGCTTGCGCCATATCGCGAGGCGAAATTCGCCGGCATCGAACCCCTCGGACTCGAGATAGTCGATGCGCGCACCTAGATCCGCGATGGTGAGCTTGCTCGGCTCCACCAGCATTTTCGACGCAAGTGCCTGCGGCGTGGCCGAGGTTAGCCAGACGCGACTCTCCTGGGTGCCAAGCTCCAGGCGCTCGCTGGAAAATCGTGTCTCCCGAATATCCACCAAGCGCCATCCATCGCCTTGCTCCCGATATTGCGCACGCAGCGCCCGGCGCGCAGCCACCAGCTCCTGCGCGTCGTCGAAGACGTACTGAGAAACACCATCGAGGGTCGATGCACCCTTGCGAGCGCTCACCCGCACGAACAGATTCCCGTCGCGAAACCACGTCGACGGGCCAGTGCCTCTGACGTCGTGAAACGCCGCAGCTCGGCTTGCTTCGGCACGTTCTTCCGCCGCCGGCGCTATCCACTCGCCCAGGGCCACACCCAGTGCAACGAACAACAGTGCGGGGATCATCGCCGCCAACCCGAGCCAGAGCGTCGACACCCCCGAAGCACGCAATACCACGAGCTCCGAGCCTGCAGCCAATACCCCGAGGCCCGCGAGCGCACCGATCAGACACACATAGGGAATGAGCTCGTAGATGCGCCTCGGCGTGGTCAAGGCAATGTATTCGAGCACCTGCGCCACCTGATAGCTGCCGCGGGTTCCACCGAGCTCATCCACGAGCGCCACCACCGTGTTCAGCGCAATGAACACAAACAGCACCAGCCCCATCGCCGCAAGCACCGTCCAGAAGACGTAGCGCACGATGATCATCCGGGCGCCCCGGCGACGTGACGCTGCCATGCCAGCGCCAGCCACGGCGTCACGAAGGCTACGTGAACCCACCAGAGTGAGAGTCTCGGCCATTCGCCGTCGGCAACACCTTCGCGCGCGAGTCCGAGGAGCAGAAAATAAGCCACGAATATGCTCACCCCGGAAATCAAACCGCGGAAGCGTTCCTGGTCCGGTTTCACCCGCGCCAGGAACACCCCCACGCCACCCCCGAAAAAGACCATCAAAACGAGCCCCGCCCGCCAGTCGAGCTCGGCGCGCGCGTCGGCGCCCTTCGATCTAAGCAAGTCACCCATCGATTGACCTTCCACGGATCGACCACGCGAAGCGATGGAAGGCCGATCTACCCGTTGCCCAAGGCGATCGAACACGGTTATGCGGTATGCACCGCTGCCCGGGCGCCCCTCATAACGCCGCCCTCGCTCGAGCATCAGATAGCGGCTGCCGGTATCGTCGTCGACGTACTGAATGGCGCGGCGCGCTACCACGATCACGTCCCCCGACGGCCCCTGCTCGGCAACGAATACCCCACCGAGCTCGGTTCTGTCCTGGGATATCGAATCGACATGCGCAACCCGGCGACGATCGTAGAGCCGTTGAAAGCGTCCCGGCACCAGCAGCTCGAACGGACTCAGCACCTGCTCCTCGCGCACCAATGCATCGAGTGCCCTACGGCTTTCAGGGGTGACGACGAGGGCGAGGATCGCGACCGGCACTGCGACCCACAGCGCAATCACAAGGGTGATGCGCAGACGCGCCGCATCCGACATGCCGCTCGCCTGCAGCACGGTGCTCTCGCGATCGGCGCCCATGCGTCCAAACGCGAGCAGCACCGAGACCAGAAATGCAAACGGCAGCACGAGCTGCAGAAACTCGGGCAGGCGATAGACGAGCAGCCATAGCAGCACCCGCGCCGGGAAACGCCCGGCGGCGGCATCGGCCAGATAACCGATGAAGCGACCGCCAATTGCAACGAGAAGAAGCACGAGGGTCACGATAGCGAGCGTGCCGAGCACCTGGCGTGTGAGATATCTGGAAACGATCAAGCCAATAGATGTCTTCTGAGGCACGCCAATGTCGCATCAGTGTGCGCGCGAGGATCGGGGTTGTCGAAGAACCCCAAATCTGCTTCGTAACATTTTCGCCGTAGGAGCGGCTTCCAGCCGCGATTGGTTCATCTCGCGAGGCGCTCGAATCGCGGCTGAAAGCCGCTCCTACGTGGTTTTCGAGGCAGATGCACGTTGCGTTGGGTTAAACTTTGGCGCAGTGAAAAAACAACGAACCAGGACGCCCCCGCGGGAGCACCGATGCGATTCACGACGAAGACTGGAAAGCCCGAGAGCGCCGAGACCGAATGTCTGGTGATTCCGGTGGACGCCGCCAAGCCCGAGGGTGTGGCCGCGGCACTCGATGGCCAGATCAAGGGTCAGC
>JAPULC010000374.1 GCA_027295305.1 Gammaproteobacteria bacterium | reverse complement strand
GATCGGATTTGATACCTGGCAACCAGTTGTTCATCGCATACGCAAAGCAGGTTCTGGATTCCAGATCCATTACACACACCGAGCCGCCCTTGCCGCCCCAATGCAGCGCGCGTTCGCTCGGACATTCGAACTCGTCACTGTTGAGCCCCATGCCGAAGCCGCGGCGGATCTTCATGCCGGTCACAACGTCGGTCTCGTAGGACAACTCGGTGAGCGCCAGTTCGATCGTCGCCGGCGACAGAAACCGGTGGCCGCAAAGCTCACCGCCGTTGGCGAGCACCGAGCCAATCTTGGCGACGGACCTCGCGTTGCCGATCCCGTTGCCACCCGGAATCTCGTTGATCAAGCAGTTGATGTCGTGCCACATCGGCGGCAGGAAGCAGTTCATGGTTCGCGCGCCGATCGATCCTTCGTCCCACCCCATCTCGAGCCAGGAAGCTTGGAACAGCTCGTCGTTGGTGATCATCTGAGCGCAGCGCCGAACCTCGCTCTCCGGAATGCCGATGAAGAAGTCAGCGTCGATCTTCGACGTCACCTCCTGGCGCAGGAATTTGCCGGGGGTCAATCCACTGACGCGCCGGATGAGCTCGCCGGCGAGAAACCCGAACGTCTCGGCGTGGTAACCGCGTTGCGTGCCCGGCTCCCACCAAAGTTTCTGATCCTCGAGCGTGTGGATGGTTTCGTCCCAGTCATACACGGTCGAGAATGGAATGGGCGGCGACCAACCGGGAACACCCGCCGAGTGGTCGAACACATGCCGGACGAGCACCTTGTCTTTGCCGTGCTTGCCGAACTCCGGCCAGTACTCGACCACCGGCGCGTCGGGATCGAGCTTGCCCTGATCGATCACCATCAAAGCGCACAGGGTGGTCATGATCTTGGTGGTGGAGGCGATTTGCGCCAGAGTGTCCTCCTGCCACGGACGCGTCTCCTTGGCGTTGGCGAAGCCGCCCCAGAGATCGACCACCATCTTGCCTTCGCGCATCACCGCCACCGACGCTCCTTTTTCGAGGCCTGCATCGAAGCCCTTTAGAAAAGCCTCCTTGATCGGCAGGAATTCCGGCTGGCATATACCTTGGATATCGGCCGTCACGTTCGGGTACCCCCACGCGCCATCAGGAAGAGCAATATAACTCCGAGTGAGATGAGTGGAATCCTCGTGACAGTGGGTCAGACACCGGTCAACGCATCTTCCAGACCGGTGCGCGCTTCTCGGCAAATGCCTTCGCGCCTTCCACGGAATCCTCGGAGGTCCATACGGATTCGATGAGGGCTGCCCCCATTCGACGGGCGTAGTCCATCGGCATCTCGAGCCCCAAAGTCGCGAGCTTGCGCGTTGCTCGCACCGCGAGGGGTGCATTGCCCGCGATGGTCTCGGCCATCGACTTCGCCGTGTCGAGCAAGTCCTCGAGCGGTACCACGCGGGTCACCAGACCCATGCGCAACGCTTCCTGCGCATCCACCGGCTCACCGCTCAACAGCAGCCACATTGCGTTCGACAGCCCCACGAGCCGCGGCAGCGCGAACGAGCCATTTGGGGGGCAGAGCCCCACCTTCACCTCGGCCAGAGCCATCGTCGCATTGTCCGAGCAGATGCGGATGTCACAGCCCAATGCCTTCTCGAGGCCGCCCCCATAAGCCGCGCCGTTGATAGCCGCGATGGTGGGTTTGCCGTGATCCTGCGCGATCCGCTCGAAACGGCCAATGGCGGGTGCGCTTCTTGGGGCGGTCTTCTGCGGAGTTGCACTGCGTTGCACCGTCGACTGTCCGGCGGCTTCCTTGAGATCGCGACCGGCGCAGAACGCACGGTCTCCCGCACCCGTATAGATCGCAATCCATGCATCATCGTCACCGATGAACTCCTCCTCCGCCTGTCTGAGCTCGGTGCTGAGCTCGCGCCCGAGCGCATTCATGCGCTCGGGTCTGTTGAACGTGATCACGGCGATGTGATCGCTCTTCTCGTACAGTACGTACGCCATCGTGCTCTCCTACTCGTGTGTCTTAGTTGGTTCCTGTTCAGAATGCGTAGCATTCTGGACAGGAACTAGCGATCCGGGGCATGAATGCCCCGGCAAACCCCGCTCTTTGCGGAGTAACACGCAGCAAAGCAAGGGTTTTGGGAGCGAAGGCGAATTTACTTCGCCGCAGCGTGGGAAGAAATTCGCCCGGACGGCGAATTTCTGGACAAGAACTAAATCAGTCATGCTGTTCTGTTCATGTCATGCAGTGGCCTTCTCGAACGCTGGCCGTGCGCTCAGCCGGTGCCAATACGCCAAAACATTCGGATACTTCTCGTCCATCAGATCAAAACGCCGCGCCAACATCAGGGAATAGCCGGTCATGATGTCCGCTGCGGTGAAGTCGGGCCCGCACAGGTACGCTTGCGACTCGAGAGCTTGGTCCAACGCCGCGATGCAAAGCCGCGCTCGATCTGCCATCTCCTCGACCACGGCAGGGACTTGTTCATCGGCGGCGAAGGCCCGGCGATGATTGACCATTTCACCCAGGGGCCGCGCGAAAGTGGCCTCCGCAAACCAGCACCACTGCATGTAGACACCGCTCTCACTCGTACCCGGGGCAGGACGCAGTCGCTCCTTTCCGTACTTGTCGAGGATGTACTCGACCATCGCACCGGATTCGAAGATCGTCATATCTCCATCTCGCATGACGGGTATCTTTCCCACGGGATTGAGGGCGCGCCATTCCGCGCTTGCTCGAAATTCGGGAGAGAAGTCCACGTCGATCTTCTCGTACCGCACACCGAGCTCTTCGCAAAGCCATATGACTCGCACCGAGCGGGTTCCGGGTACGTGGTAAATCTCGATCATCTCAGCTCTCCATCGTGCTCGTTCGCCATCAGCGCCCCTTGAATTGCGGCTCGCTCTTGTTGAGAAACGCTGCCACCGCTTCCCGGTGATCTTCGGTGCGTCCGGTGCGGATCATGCGATCGGCTTCCATGTCCAGGCAGGTCTTCAAGTCTGCCGTGATCGCACGATTGATGTTCTCCTTCATGTAGCGCATTGCAATCGGCGGGCCCGATGCGATCTTCTGGGCAAACGCATGGGCCTGCGCCCTGAACGTGTCGTCGGGGAACACCTGGTTCACGATGCCGAGCGCGCGGCATTCATCCGCGCTCAGGCGCTCGGCCGTGAAATACAACTCCTTCGCCTTGCCCGGACCCACAAGGCGCGTGAGCAGCCAGCTCCCGCCGTAATCTCCCGAAAAACCGATGTTGCGATATGCCGTGGTGATGAACGCGCTCTCACTTGCCACCCGCATGTCACACGCGAGCGCGATGGACAGCCCGGCACCCGCAGCCGGTCCCGGCAGCGCGGCGAGGGTCGGTTTCGCGAGCTGATGCAACCGCAGGGTCAATGTTTCCTGCCCGTGCTGCAGGTTGCGCACCGCATCCTCGATCGATGGCGCAGGTCGGTCGTCCTGGTGAGCATCGCGCCCGCCGCCGGTTGCGCCGCCCATGCCGCTGATGTCGCCGCCGGCGCAGAATGCATTACCGGCACCCGTGATCATCACGCAACGAACCCGGGTATCGGCTTCCAGCGTCAGCAGAATGGCGCGTAAGGCCGGCGTGAGATTGTTGGAAAGCGCGTTGCGCTTCTCCGGCCGATTGAGTGTCACGGTAGCCACCGCACCGTCGAGCTCGCACAGCAGCTCGTCAGTGCCCGTGTCGATGGATTCAGTCACGAGATATCCCTCCAACGCCTGTCGAGTGTCGTCGCTTGCAGGCCAACGACTATAAGTTCAGGATATGAACCAAGCAAGCCGCAGCGCACTCTCGAGAATCATGGGTCCGGAAACATTCACGTCGCCCATCTCGTCATCGATGCAGGAGTCGACCCTGCGTGGGTACGCGAGCGCGGGGGTGTCGACCCGGAGCAGATGCCCCCCGACAGGCTGATGGACCCAGCATCCGTCGGTGAGGCTTATTGGATGCTCCACAATCAGCGCCGCGACGCCTGGACCCACGAGCTGGAGGTGCGGCCCTTTGCGGAGAAATGGTAACCACCAGGAGAGTCGAACATTGGCCAACGTAGAGTTTCATTTCGATTTCGGCAGCCCCAATGCCTATCTCGCCCATCTCGTGATTCCGGACATCGAGAAGCGCACTGGCGTGAGGTTCGAGTACGTGCCGGTGCTCCTGGGCGGCGTATTCAAGGCCACCGGCAACGTCTCCCCGGCCATCTCGCTTCAGGGGATCAAGAACAAGGGAGAGTATGGGGGGATCGAGACGCGCCGCTTCATCAAG
>JAPULC010000373.1 GCA_027295305.1 Gammaproteobacteria bacterium | reverse complement strand
TCATGGTCCTTTCTTGGTGCCCGGCACAGTTTCCAAAATGGTGCCAGGCACCATTTCCTCAGACGAGATGGTTGCGGCGCGCAAACGCCAACAGCAGCTCACGAAATTCCTCCTTCCGCTGACCGTAGATACCATGTCCGGCATCTTGAAATATCTCGAGCTTCGCGTCCGCGAGATGTCTGGCCATGATCACCGAGCCGCCTGCCCCTGCGGTGGCATCTTTACCGCCTCCAACCACGAGCGCCGGACATCTGATTTCGGACAGTCTGGGTGTGAAGGGATGCTCTCGAAGCCCCGCCACCGCGCGGCACTCCGCAACAAAGGAGTCGAGATGACGCGCTTCGATCTTGCGCCCGGACTCGAGCATGCGTGCGGCACTCTGCGTGTGCCCTTCGAACGCGGGGGCGGTGGCGGACAGCTTCACCGCGCTGCCGAGGCGCGCAACCTCACCCCGCTGATACCAGTTCTCGGAGGCTGCCACATTCACCTCGCTGGATGTCGAATCGAGAATGATGGCCGCACACCTCTCCGGATGATCGAGCGCAAATTGCTGCAGCAGCACCCCACCCCAGGACACACCGTGGATCAGAGCTCTGTCGATCTCCAGATGATCCATCAGACGCGCCAGGTCGCTCGCGTAGAGCGGCAGGCTGTATCTGTCCGCAGCGGAAGACTCGCCGAGCCCTCTATTGTCCCACGCCACCGTCCGGAAGTGCTGGCCCCAGAAGTCGAAATCCTCAACGAAACGGGCACCGCTGCCGCCGAGTCCATGACAGAAAATCAGCGCATTGCGTCTTTCGTCGCCTACCGTCTCATAGTGAATCGTGACGTCACCGAGATCGATTTCCGCCATCGTCGCCCCTCCTTCTTCGCAGGCCACACCGATTGTTCGCCAACCCAACCCGGGGATCAATGGCCCTTGTCCGGCGGCCTGCCGGAAACATAGACTGCCAGCCAGGAGGGACGCGCATGGAATACCGGAAATTCGGCCTGACCGGCCTCGACGTATCCGCCATCGGCTTCGGCTGCTGGGAGATGGGGGGCACCTACGGACCGATCGATGAAGACCAGGTCATTCGTGCCATTCACACCGGGCTCGATCTGGGAATCAACCTCTTCGACACCGCCGAGGTCTATGGGTTCGGCCAGTCCGAGCGCCTTCTCGCCAAGGGCCTCGCCGATAAACGCAAGGACATCGTGCTGGTGAGCAAGTTCGGCGTCGGCTATCGCGCATCGGGTGGGCGCGCGCGCGACGGCACACGCGCTCGCATGATGCAGTCCATCGAGACGACCCTCGAGGCATTGAATACCGACTATCTCGACGTCTATCTGGTGCATTGGCCGGATCGCGAGACGCCTTATGAGGAGACCATGCGCGCACTCGAGGATCTGGTGCAGCAAGGCAAGACCCGTTTCGTCGGCGTGTCAAATTTCAAGGCGGAGGAGATCGCGGATTGCATGGCGGCGCGCCCGGTGGAGGTTGGCCAGTATGGCTATCACCTGTTCGATCGGCGCATGGAGCTCGAGGTATTCCCCTACTGTCGAGAACACGACATTGGGATCATGGCCTATGGTCCCCTCGCACACGGATTGCTCACCGGAACATTCGACACACAGACCCGCTTCGAGGAAAGCGATTGGCGTTCCCGCGGTGGGCTGTTCAACATGGCGCTGTTCACGGAAGAGAACTTTCCGCGCAATCTGCTGGTAGTGGAAGCGCTGAAGCAAGTTGCCAACGAGCGAGGTAAGGCGATCTACGAGCTCGCCCTCGCATGGGTGCTGTCCAATCCCGCTGTGAGCGTCGCACTCGTCGGCGCACGCACGCCGCAGGAGGTGGAAGCCAACATGGGCGCACTCGACTTTGCTTTGTCCGACGATGACAAGGCCGCCATCGATGCCGCGTTCGCCGAGCACCACGTCGATACGCAGCCGGATGTGTGGGTGGAGTGAAGGCGCACGGCCTCGAAGCTTAGGAGACAAACAGATGACAAAGCTCGATCGCGACGGCGTCGCAATCCACTACGAGGTCGAGGGCCAGGGACTCCCGCTGCTTCTCAGCCACGGCTACGGCGCCACGGGCCGCATGTGGAAGCCACAGGTACAAGCCCTCAAGGACCGCTGTCGCATCATTACCTGGGACCTCCGCGGCCACGGCGAGAGCGACAGCCCTGACGATCCGTCCCTTTACACCCACGAGCTCTCCATCGACGACATGCGCGCGATTCTCGATGCCGAGGGCATCGACCAAGCCGTGATCGGCGGGCACTCCCTCGGTGGTTTTCTGACGTTGCGCTTCAACGTCAGCTATCCCGAGCGCGTGAAGGCACTTTATCTGCAGGGCTGCGGGCCGGGCTATCGAAAGGCCGAAGGACGCGAAGCCTGGAATCGGACTTCGCAAAGCCGTGCGGAGCGTTTCGAGGAGCTGGGGCTCGAGGCACTGACCGGAGCCTCGGAGGTACGTCGCAACCAGCATCATTCCGCCACCGGTCTCGCGCATGCCGCCCGCGGCATCCTGTCACAGCGGGATTCTCAGGTGATCGACAGCCTTCCTCACATCAACGTGCCGACCCTCATTACCGTGGGCGATGGCGATCGCGCCTTCCTCGGCTCGTCGGATTACATGGCGGCCAAGATCGAAGGCGCATCGAAGTTCGTCATCGACAACGCAGGGCACGGCTGCAACCTCGATCAGCCGGAGCGCGTGAACGAGATCCTTGGAGAGTTTCTGGCGGGCCTCGCGTGAAGTCCTTTGGGCCTCGAGGGTTTGCGCCAGGCATCCGCAGTTTCAGGCGGGCTGCATCGACCGTCATCGACCTATAATCGACGCATGTCCGACATTCTGGGTCATCCGCGCGGGCTCTTCGTGCTGTTCTTCGCCGAGATGTGGGAGCGCTTCAGCTTCTACGGAATGCGGGCGCTTTTGATTTTCTACCTGACCCAGCACTTCCTGTTCGACGACGCGGCATCTGCCGGCATCTACGCGAGCTACGGTGCGCTGGTGTATCTGATGCCGGTGCTTGGTGGGATGTTGGCTGATCGCTATCTCGGTTTTCGCAAGGCCGTGACGTTCGGCGCGATCCTGCTTGCGCTTGGCCACCTGGGCATGGCGCTGGAGGGCGAGCCCGCGCGCGAGGTCGGGGGCGCCATCGTTCGAGACGCCGTCTCAATCCAGACCTTCTACCTGTCGATCGCGCTGATCATCGTCGGCGTCGGCTTTCTCAAACCGAGTATCTCGAGCATCGTGGGACGCCTGTATTCCGCCAGCGACCCGCGCCGCGACAGTGGCTTCACGATCTTCTACATGGGCATCAATCTCGGCGCCTTCACGGCTGCACTCGCCTGCGGTTACCTCGGCCAGACCTACGGCTGGCGCTACGGTTTCGGGCTTGCGGGGGTGGGCATGCTGGTGGGCCTTGCAACCTTCGTGCGCGGACGCCATCTGCTTCAGGGCGCCGGCGAGCCGCGCGACCCGCAGCGGTTGCGCGAGCGCATTGTGGGTGGCCTGACGCGTGAATACGCGCTCTATCTGTGTTCACTGCTGGCCGTTGTCGTGGTCTGGCAGCTCGTGCAATGGCACGTGGGGGTCGGCGGTGTGCTGGTGGTCGTGGGTGGCGGCGTATCGCTGTGGATCATCTGGTTCTCCCTCGCCCGCTGCGATAAGGTCGAACGCGCCCGCATGCTCTTGATGCTCTTCCTCACCGCCATGTCAGTGGTGTTCTGGGCGTTCTTCGAGCAGGCGGGCAGCTCCATGAATCTCTTTACCGACCGCAACGTCGATCGAGAACTGTTCGGCGTCACGTTGCAGGCGTCTCAATTTCAATCATTCAATCCCGCCTTCATCATTCTGTTAGCCCCGCTGTTCTCTGCGCTGTGGGTGAAGCTCAATCGGTGGCGCATGGAGCCGGGAACACCGGCGAAGTTCGGCCTGGGTATCGTGCAGGTGGGCCTTGGGTTCGCCGTGCTGGTGTACGGCGCGAGTCTCGTGGGTGACGACTTCAAGGTGGCGCCGGGCTGGCTCGTGCTCGCTTATCTGCTGCACACCACGGGCGAGCTATGCCTCTCGCCGGTGGGCCTGTCGATGATCACACGCCTGTCCGTAGCACGGGTCACGGGCATGATGATGGGTGTGTGGTTCCTGTCGAGCGCGTTCTCGCAATATGTGGGTGGACTCATTGCCGCGGGGGCGAGCGTGGAGACACACGGCGGGGAAGTAGTCGATCCCGCTGCGGCACTCGCCACCTACACGGATACCTTCGGCTATCTCGCAATCGTCGCGATTGGCGTCGGCGTCGCGTTATTGCTCATTTCGCCGCGACTGCGCCGCTTCATGCACGAAGATCACGAGTCCAATATTCCCATACCTTCTCAGTAAGTCGCACGAACCCATAAATACCTTGCGAAACGCTGCCCTTCAGACATAGACTGCTTTCTATGCCTTCGCATACATTCTCACTGAAGCACAGCCGAATGCAAGACAAAACGCCAGCCAAAACGCAAGACAGGGGTATTTTCACGACTCGCGAGATTCGCAATCTCGTGCCCGAAGACAAACCGTATCGCCACTGGGAGGGGAGCGGAAGAGACAACGACACGCCCGGATTTCATCTGCGGGTTTCACCGGGCGGTACCAAGGCGTTTTACCTGTTCTACCGATTCAATGGGCGCCACTGTTATCTGCCGCTCGGCAAGTTCCCTCACATTTCGCTCAAGGACGCCCGTGAGAGAGCGAGAGAGGCGCTGGCGGAACTCGCCAAAGGATTGGACCCGATAGAGGAGAGGAAACGTCAGAGGGACGAACAGGAAGAACAGCGGCTTCAACGCATTGAGGCAGAGAAACGGGAGCGCTCCACGGGAACGGTCGCCGACCTGGCTGAACTCTACCTCAAAGACCTGGAGGAGAGGGGGCGCAAGACAATCAAGCAAGTGGCGTATCAGCTCACCTCTGCGGTATTGCCCGCCATCGGCAAGAAGAAGGCGCAGGACATAACGCCCGACGACATTCTGACTGTGCTTGCGCCGTTTGTTGAGCGTAAAGCCCTCATCCGGGGCAACCGGGTGCGCAGCATCATGGCATCAATGTTCACCTTCGGAATGCGGTGGGACCACAGCCCCAAGGCGAAACTCCATCCCGAACGGTTGCTTTTCCACATCACCACCAACCCGGTGTCCATCGTCGAGAAACCACAGAAGAAAGAAGCGGTGGGCGAGACAGAGCTGAACTGGGTCGAGATCAGAGATTTCTGGCTAGCCCTCGATGATGTACCTATGCCTACCTGTTTCGCTCCCAAGCTTTTGTTAGCAGTAGGTGGACAGCGTGTGGGCGAGGTGCTGAATGCGGCGTGGGAAGAGTTCGATATCGATAATGCTCAGTGGGAGATTCCAGGAGCTAGGACGAAGAACGGGCAGACCCACCTAGTGCCGCTCACAAAGACCGCGCTGGAGCTACTGGAGGCACTGCAGAAGCACACGGGCAGCTCCCCCTACCTCTTCCCGAAGACGCGCCACTACCACGACGAGAGCAAGCACACGATGTTCGTCAGCTCGGTGGCACGGGTAATCCGTGAGTTGTGCAAGGAGAAAGGATTGAAGCCGCTGTCACCACGGGACATCCGCCGCACCTGCAAGACGCGCATGGCCGAGATCGGTATCGAGAAGGAGATCCGTGACAAGCTCCACAACCACGCCGGGCGAGATGTTGCCGACCGTCACTACGACAAGTGGGGATACTGGCCCGAGAAACAGAGGGCGATGGCGAAGTGGGACAGGCGACTTCGCAAGGCTATCTCCGGTGAGCCCGCCAAAGTGGTAGCGATAAACGAATGATCCGCCTCGACGACGAGCAGAAGAAAGAGGTCAGGAAGCACATGCGCTTCAAGAAGGGAAGCGCAAAGGCACGCAAGGTGTATCCGGTAATCGAGTCACTGATCGAAGATTACTTGCGGCAACCTCGACTCCTACGAGGCA
>JAPULC010000372.1 GCA_027295305.1 Gammaproteobacteria bacterium | reverse complement strand
GCAGCTCTACCAGGCGAGCTGCTTCCTGCTCCATCGTGAGCACCAGCTCGTCGACGCGACGATTGAAATAGCGATAAAAAATCAATGCAGGAATAGCCACGCTGATACCCGCGGCGGTCGTGATCAGTGCCTCCGAGATCCCCCCAGCCAGCACGTTGGCGTTGCCGGTTCCCTCGAGCATGATCGCGTTGAACACCTTGATCATCCCGATGACCGTCCCAAGCAGTCCAAGAAGCGGAGTGATGGAGGCGATGGTGCCCAGCGGCGTGAGAAATCGCTCCAGCTCGTGGGTTGCATGCGCGCCTGCCTCTTCGATGCTCTCCTTCATTGCATCGCGGCCCTGTCGCGCGCTCACGAGCCCCGCCGCGAGAATCTGCCCGAGCAGTGAGCCCGCCCTCAGCTCTCGAAGACGTTGCCCATCGAGCTGTTCACGCTTGATGTGCGTCCAGACTTCGGCGAGTAGCTGCTTCGGCGCGATGCGATCAGAACCGAGGGTCCAGAATCGTTCGACGCAAATCGCCGCCGCAAGAATGGAACAGATGATGATAGGGAGCATCAACCAGCCCCCCGATTGCACCAGCTCGAGCAAGTTTCCCCTCCATTGAAACGCGATGTGGCAATGGGTCGCGGCGCTACACCGGGGCGCCTCAGCCCGCCTTCGGCTCGCTCTACAATATCACTCGGGAACTATTGTCACATCCAGGTTGCCTTCCGGGTGCGCCCAATCATAGCCGTCGAGCGCGGCCTTCGCCCCCAAAGATGCCCTTCAGATAGGGATTCATGAATTTTCCGTCGGGATCCTTCTCTGCACGCAGACTGAGAAATTCTGCCCAACGAGGGTACAGAGCTGCAAAATCCTCGGCGCTGCGATAGTGAACCTTGCCCCAATGAGGTCTGCCTTGGTGCTCGATGAAAATCTGCTCGGCGGCACGAAAGAAATCATCGAATGGACGATCCGCCCCTTGATGAATCGATATCGTCACACTCTCGCGTTCGTGAGCACTCGACAACCACAGTGCGTCGGCATCGAGCGTACGATACTCCACCGGCCATGGCACTTTTGGAAAGCGAGAACGCATCAGCTCGCGAATTCCCAAAAAGCATTGGGGACCGTTCTCAGCGGGGACGGAATATTCCATCTCGTTGAACCGGGTCTCCCGGGCGGACGGAAAGATTCGAAAGCTTGGGCCGCAGCATTCCCCCGAAGTGCCAAACGGGATCTGTGGCGCTTCGCTTGTATCGAGTCCTGTCGGGTCGATGGGATTGAGAGACTTCGAGTGACAGAGATCATCGCCAGGGAGCCAGAAGAATTCGAAATGTCGATTGGCGACCGTGAGCTCCTCGAGATGATCCATGGTCTCCGCGGCGTCCGCTTGCCAGTCGCGTTCGACCAGACCGTAGCGCGGAACCACCCGCAGCACGACCTGTGATATGACGCCGAGGAGCCCGAGGGACACCGAGGCGGCCTGTAACTCCCTCGACGGTCCGATCTCGGTAATGCTGCCATCGGGCCCGACCAGTCGTAACCCACGCACGGCCGACGAGATGTTCCCAAGGCTCGTCCCGGTGCCATGGGTCCCCGTGCTCACGGCCCCCGCAAGGGATTGCCGATCGATGTCGCCCATGTTCGCCATGGAGTAGCCCGCTTCCCAAAGCGGCTCGCCAAGAGCCCAGAGCTTGGTGCCGCCCCAGACTCTGGCAACGGCACTATCGTCATCGAGGACAGAGACGTCGATGAGACCACTCAACGCATCCAGTGAAATCACCGTATCGCCGTCCTGCCAATAGGGAAGAAAAGAGTGGCCGGTTCCAACCACCCGAACACGCCCGGACGCCTGCACTGACTCAGCGAGGGCATCCTCCGAATCCGGGCAACCCAGCGCAGCCGCGTTGCACCGCACCACCCCGGACCAGTTACTGAAGGCTTGGCTCACCGGCTGAAGGCTCCGCTTACCAGCTGAGGGCTCCGTTCACGAGCTGAGGGTCCCCATCAGCACGGCTCCTTACCCGCTGAAGGCTCTCTTTCCGCTGAAGGCTCCTCACCAGGAGAATCCTCTGCCCGCAATCGGCCAGAGCTCGCTCACCTCACCATCGCGGTACGGCACGAGGAAGTCGTAGAGGTTGATTGTGGGATCGCAATGAGGGACGAGAATCTTGATTCGATCTCCAAGCAGCACGGGGCGATTGGCACCCTCGAGCAGCAACACGCCATGCTCGTCGCCGGCGAAGCGATATTTCATTCCCGGATCATCTGCAGGCGTTGGTGCAACGGTGTCGGTGGCAAAGCTCTTGATGCCCGCATCCACCGTGATGGCACCTTCGCGGGGCTGGCTGATGGCGGTGGTCAACACGAAGAGCGCAGGCTCGAAGTCGTCGAACACGTCGCCTTCGACTCCGCCGATATCGCGATATTCGCGATCCATCAGCGCGTACGAGCCGGCCTGAATGTCGGTGACTCCATCGATCTCACAATCGATGTTGTAGGTACCAGTGCCGCCGCCTGTCATCACCTCGACGTCGAATCCTCGTGACGCCACCCGCTCTCGAGTGTCCAGCCCTTGCTGCCAGAACTGCCGAGAACGCTCCCGCCGCGACGCATACCCCTCGACATGCATCACGTGACCGGCATACATCTGCAGCCCGCGGAACGTGAGTCCGCGCGTCTGCGCGACCTGCTCCACCAATGCGACGGTCCGATCGCCAAATGGTGCACCCGTCCGTCCCATCTGCGGGTCCATGTCCACGAGCACTGCGATCTCGATGCCCAGCCGAGCGGCCCCCTCGCCCAGGCACTGAATGCCTAGAGCGGAGTCGACGACCAACATGAGATCCGCCGCACGCGTGGCGAGCTCCGCCACTCTCGTAACCTTGTCGGTCGACACCACAGGCGACGTGATGAGAATGCGAGAGATGCCCGCTACATTCATGATCTCGGCTTCCGCCACCTTGGCACAGCAGATCCCGACGGCACCCAGCTCGAGCTGCCGGTGTGCTATCAGCGGGCATTTGTGCATCTTCGAGTGTGCCCGAAGCCCGAGGTTCTCCTGGCTCAGAAACTCCGCCATGCGCGAGAGATTTCTCTCCATCGCCTCGACATCGACTATCAGCGCTGGGGTCGGTACCGCGTCGAGGCCAACCGTCGCCTCCAGAGGCTGCGCTCGCCAAGGTCTGTCGCGCACGCGCTGGGCGAGAAATTGCCCCAGCGCATCACTCATGT
>JAPULC010000371.1 GCA_027295305.1 Gammaproteobacteria bacterium | reverse complement strand
GCATGCTCGACAATTTCGTCTCTCCTTATGACGCGACGGTAGTCTCAAAGCTGAAAGCCGCGGGCACCGTCATGACGGGCAAAACCAACATGGATGAGTTCGCAATGGGCTCGTCCAACGAGACGAGCTTCTATGGCCCGGTGCGCAATCCATGGAACCCCGAGTGCGTCCCAGGGGGCTCGTCGGGCGGCTCCGCAGCTGCAATCGCCGCCGGAATGGTTCCCGCGGCAACCGGCACCGATACCGGCGGCTCGATTCGTCAACCGGCGGCCTTCTGCGGCATTACCGGACTCAAGCCCACCTACGGCCGGGTGAGTCGTTACGGCATGGTGGCGTTCGCATCGAGTCTCGATCAGGGCGGACCCATGGCGCGCAGCGCGGAAGACCTCGCGCCGATGCTCAGCGCAATGGCGGGCTTCGATCCGAGAGATTCCACCAGCGTCAATCGCGCGCTCGACAATTACGAAGCGGCGCTCGCGCTCGACCCGGCCGGTGTGCGCATCGGGTTGCCGCGCCAATACTTCGATGGCATCAAGGACGAGCGCATCACCAATGCCATCGACAGCGTGCGCGTCGAGCTCGAACGCCAGGGCGCGCACGTCCAGGAAGTCAGCCTCGATCACACCGAGCTCGCCGTTCCAACCTACTATGTCATCGCCTCGGCCGAGTGCTCGACGAACCTTTCACGCTACGACGGTGTGCGTTACGGTCATCGCTGCGCCGATCCTCGGGATCTCGAAGACCTCTATATGCGCTCACGCGACGAAGGCTTCGGCACCGAGGTGAAAAGGCGCATCCTCACGGGTACGTTTGCGTTGTCGATTGGCTATTTCGATGCCTACTATCTGAAGGCCCAGCAAGTGCGGCGGCTGATTCGAGACGATTTCCTTCGGGCATTCGAACAGGTGGACGTGCTGCTCACGCCAACGACGCCAACACCCGCTTTCAAGCTCGGCGAGAAGCTGACCGACCCTGTGGAGATGTATCAGCAGGATGTGTTCACGACACCCGCAAGCCTCGCCGGCGTGCCGGCGCTGGCGGCCCCCGCCGGCTTTGCCGATGGGCTGCCGGTAGGATTTCAGCTGATCGGCCCCCATTTCGAGGAAGGACGACTGCTCGCCATGGCCCATGCGTGGCAGCAGGCGACGGATTTTCATTTACGGGAGCCCGCGGGATGAGGGGGTGGCTCGTCGAATCGATGGACGTGATGAAGGAGGGCGCCGCATAGTGCGAGTGGATTGGGAACCCGTCATCGGCCTCGAGATACACGTGCAGCTCGCGACCCGTTCGAAGATCTTCTCCGGCGCGAGCACGCAATTCGGCGCGCCACCCAACACTCAGGCGAGCCCGGTCGACGTCGCATTGCCTGGTGTGCTTCCCGTGCTGAACGGTGACGCAATACGCATGGCCGTGACGTTCGGCCTCGCAATCGGCGCGGAGATCTCGCGCGAATGCGTCTTCGACCGGAAGAACTACTTCTATCCCGACCTCCCGAAGGGCTATCAGATCAGCCAGTTCGCTTCGCCCATCGTTGGGCGCGGAAAGGTCGAGATTCAGCTTGCCGACGCCACGACGAAGACCATCGGCATCACCCGCGCGCATCTCGAGGAAGACGCCGGAAAGTCGTTGCATGAGGACTATCGGGGAATGACCGGCGTGGACCTCAACCGCACGGGTATCCCGCTTCTCGAAGTCGTCTCAGAGCCCGACATGAGAAGCGCCGCGGAAGCGATTGCCTACCTGCGGCAGATTCACGCGCTGGTGCGTTATCTCGGCATCTCCGATGCCAAGATGGCAGAAGGGTCGTTGCGCTGCGACGTCAACGTTTCCATTCGGCCGCGCGGGTCCGACGAGCTGGGCGAGCGCACCGAGGTCAAGAACGTGAACTCGTTTCGATTCGTCGAGCGCGCGATCAACTTCGAGATCGAACGCCAGTGCGAGCTGCTGGAGAGCGGCGGGAAGGTGGAGCGCGAGACGCTTCTCTACGATGCCGACCGCAACGAGACGCGGCCGATGCGAGGCAAGGAACTCTCCGAGGACTATCGCTACTTCCCCGATCCCGACCTGCTGCCGGTGGTGCTGGACGAAGCATTCATCGAGGACGTTCGGTCGGCGCTTCCCGAGCTCGCTGCCGAGAAGCGCGCACGCTTCGAGGCTGCACATGGACTCTCTGAATACGATGCGCGCTATCTCACCACGCGTCGCGAGACGGCCGATTACTTCGAGGCGGTCACGAAGATCGCCGGCGATGCGAAGCTCTCCGCGAACTGGATGATGGGAGAGCTTGCGGCGGCGCTCAATCGCGAAGACAAGGAGATCGAGGACTCACCGGTGACGCCGGAGCGGCTCGGCAAGCTGATCGCCCGCATCAAAGACGACACGCTCTCCGGGCGCACCGCGAAAACCGTGTTCGAGGGCCTGTGGAAGCAGGAGGGGGAGGTCGATGAGATCATCAAGGCCCGGGGCCTCGAGCAGCTGAGCGACAGCGCCGAGCTAGAAGCATTGGTGACGCGGGTCATCGCGAACAATCCCCAGCAGGTGGAACAGTTTCGTGCCGGACGCGACAGAGTGCTGGGATTCTTCGTCGGTCAGATTATGAAGGCCACACAGGGAAAAGCGAATCCCAAACAGGTCAATGAGCTTCTGCGGGAAAAACTGAAGCCGAATGAGTGAACCCGGCAACCGCCGTGTTACGCCGCAAAGAGCGGGTTTTGCTTAGGGCAGCGCACGGCTGCCCCGTCATCCATGCCCCGGTTCGCTAGTTCTGGTCCACAGAGATCCCTCGCCGCGCACCCATCTCGTCGATCTCCTACACGAGATCGAGACCCGGTCCCTGGACTCGGGATCTGCCGGTGCGCTCTCATCGCGACATGGCAACGATCAAAGACACGGCACGCCGGGTGTCCTATCTGGCTGCACCGATCTCGCAGCGGGCCGTGCCTTGGATCGCAGCGTGGACTTGCCGCCATGATGCGAAAGACTGGTTTTCTCAGGCCAAGGCCATGGTTGAGATCGCCCTCGGGGAGACGCCGCAGAACGCTGCACGCATCGCACGCGAAAGCCTCGAGCAGAACCTTCTCTTTCACGCCGACTACGAGCGATTCGCACGCAATTCGTTTTCCTGGGTGCTGACCCGGCTCGAGCCCATGGAGGTTCCCGATGGGGCGCTGATCTCGGGCATCGTGCGACGCCACCGCGGGGGCGTCATCTATGCGACGGCACATGTCGGCTGCTACCTCGCCGCGCTCATGCGCATCGGCCAATTTCTGAAGCCCGCGGGACCGGTGGCAGTGATCAAGCGCGAAGGTGCCAATGCAAGAGAAGCACTCGCGTATCGTCACTTCGAGGCGCTCGGCATCGAGCTCCAGCTTCTCCGCGTCGGGGCACGTCCTGCCGCGATGGCGGTTCGTACCCTCCAGCGGGGCGGCGGCCTCGTGCTCCTGTACGACGTGCACGAAGGATTTGGCGTTGGGCATCGAAGCCCGTGCACGCTCTTCGATCGCCCAGCGGCGCTCCCAGTGGGGCCCGCGGCGCTGGCCGCCCGAACCGGCGCCATGATTCTTCCCCTCGCAGTGTTGACCGATGAGCAGGGATCCGAGCGGGTGGTCTTCGAGCAACCGATCCTACCGGATCAGCCCATCGAGTCGATGGTGCAGCAGCTTGCGCGATGCCTGGAAACCTGGATTCGCCAAGCGCCCGGGCGCTGGATGCTGTGGCCGCATCTCGCGCGCCTGGCGTTGGATCCACATTCGCGCTCAAACGCCCTCGAAGCACCTGCCCCGACCCCTAAGCTTATGAAAAACTCGCCTTAGGCCCGCCTTCGTTATTCGATTGGCACCCAGTAGAATACGTCCTCCCCAAGAGAAGGTCGTCATGCCTGGCTTCACGCTGACCCATCTCCAGCAGCTGGAGGCGGAAAGTATTCACATCATCCGCGAAGTGGCCGCGGAGTTCGAAAATCCGGTGATGCTCTATTCCATCGGGAAGGACTCCTCGGTGATGCTGCATCTCGCCCGCAAGGCCTTCTTTCCGGGACGCCTCCCATTTCCGCTGATGCACGTGGACACCACGTGGAAGTTCCACGAGATGATCGAGTTCCGCGACCGCAAGGCGAAGGAGTTAGATCTCGATCTCATCGTGTACACGAACGAGGAAGGGGCGAGAAACAACGTCACGCCTTTCACCTACGGAAGCAAGAAGTACACCGACATCATGAAGACTCAGGCGCTACTCCAGGCCCTCGACAAATACGGCTTCGATGCGGCCTTCGGGGGTGCGCGGCGCGACGAGGAGAAGTCGCGCGCCAAGGAACGGGTGTACTCGGTTCGCGACTCGAACCATCGCTGGGATCCGAAGAGTCAGCGTCCGGAGCTGTGGCATCTGTACAACGGGAACATCAACCGTGGCGAAGAGGTGCGCATTTTCCCGCTGTCGAACTGGACCGAGCTCGATGTGTGGCAATACGTGTATCTCGAGAACATCGAGATCGTGCCACTGTATTTTGCCGCGCCACGTCCCGTGGTGGAGCGCGACGGCACGCTGATCATGGTGGATGACGAGCGCATGGAGTTCCGCAAGGGGGAGGAGCCCGAGACGAAGATGGTGCGCTTTCGCACCCTCGGCTGCTATCCCCTGTCCGGTGCCATCGAATCGGAAGCGACCACGCTCACGGACATCATCCAGGAGATGCTCCTCGCCAAACACTCCGAGCGACAGGGACGCCTGATCGACTTCGATGGGGTGGGCTCCATGGAGCAGAAGAAACAGGAAGGCTATTTCTAGCCAGGGCGCCCACGCACCATGTCGCACCAATCAGAGCTCATCGAAACCGACATCCTTGCTTACCTGGAGCAGCACGAGCGCAAGGAGATCCTGCGATTTCTCACCTGCGGCAGCGTGGACGACGGCAAGAGCACGCTGATCGGCCGGCTCCTGCACGACTCGAAGCTTCTCTACGAGGACCAGCTCGAGGCGGTGCGCCAAGACAGCTTGAAAGTCGGCACCCAAGGCGACGAGATTGACCTCGCGCTGGTGGTCGACGGGCTGCAGGCGGAGCGCGAGCAAGGCATCACGATCGATGTCGCCTACCGCTATTTCTCAACGAGCAAACGTAAGTTCATCATTGCCGATACCCCAGGCCACGAGCAGTACACCCGCAACATGGCCACCGGCGCTTCGACCTGCGACGTGGCAGTGATTCTGATCGACGCGCGCAACGGCGTACTGACCCAGACCAAGCGCCACAGCTTCATCGCATCGCTGCTGGGCATCCATCACGTGATCGTCGCCATCAACAAGATGGACCTGGTCGACTACAGCGAAGAGGTTTACACGCGCATTCACAACGAATACTCCGACTTCTCCTCGAAGCTCGCGATCGACGACATTCACTTCATTCCCATCTCCGCGCTCAAGGGCGACAACGTGGTCGAGGCGAGCGAGAAGATGCCCTGGTATCAGGGCAGCACCATGATGTTCCTGTTAGAGAACATCCACATCGCATCGGATCGCAACTTCACCGACTTCCGCTTTCCGGTACAGCGCGTCAATCGACCCGACGCGAACTTTCGCGGTTACAGCGGCACCATCGAGTCGGGGGTAATTCACCCAGGCGAGAAAATCGTGGTGTTGCCTTCGATGAGAGAGAGCCGGGTGAAGGCAATCGTCACGATGGACGGCGACCTCGAAGAAGCCTACGCGCCAATGGCTGTGACGCTGACCCTCGAGGACGAGATCGATGTGAGTCGTGGGGACATGCTGGCGACCGCCGACAATGTCGCCAAGGTGCAGGATCGCTTCGAGGCGACCGTCGTGTGGATGTCCGATGAACCCATGATTCCCGGCAAGCAATACATCATCAAGCACTGCGCCAAGCAGGTGTTCGGGCAGATTTCGACGCTCAGACATCAGATCGACGTGAACACGCTCGAGCAACGCCCTGCACCGGTGCTGGGCCTCAACGAGATCGGACGATGTGAGCTGACGCTTTCGCAATCGGTACCATTCGACGATTACGGCAGGAACCGCTCCACTGGCGCCTTCATCATCATTGACCGGATCTCCAACATTACCGTTGGCGCGGGGATGATCATCGACGCCACCGGAGTGCAGGCGCGCGCCGGCTGGGACCGCCGTCCATCGGGTGAGCTGAGACCCGAGTACAGCCGCGTGACCGGAGGCGAGCGTGCACTGCGTCTAGGACAGCGGCCGGTCACACTTCTGTTCACCGGCATCTCGGGCGTGGGTAAGAGCACTGTTGCGTACGCCGTTGAACGTGAGCTCTTCGACATGGGCCGCCTCGCGAGCGTGATCGACGGACAGAACCTGCGTCTTGGCGTCAGCCGTGACCTCGGCTTTTCCGCGCAGGAGCGTGCCGAGAACCTCCGCCGCTCTGCCGAAATTGCGAAGCTCATGAACGACTCGGGCATGATCTGCCTCTGCGCCATCGTGGCTCCGCACGAGGCCATCCGCGAGCGCGCACGCGAGGCCATCGGCGTTGACCGCTACGTCGAGATTTTCCTCACCGCACCGATCGAGGTCTGCCGCGAACGCGATACGAGCGGTCTGTTCGAGGCGGCCGATCGCGGCGAGATTCCAAGCTTCCCGGGCGTCTCCAGCGAATTCGAAGCGCCAACGAATCCCGATCTCACTCTCGAGACCGACAAGCTCGCAGTCGGCGAGAGTGTAGAACAGGTGCTTGCGCTTCTGCGCGAGCGCGGGTTCATCGACTGACGCCCCACGAAGCGCTGCACCCGACGCCCCATAGCTGCGCTTTGGGCCGCGGGTGAGCTTGGGCGTTATCCGTCTGAGGAGAGTATCGCGAGATGAAGCCATACGACATTGCGTCAGTAAGAGAACGATTCCGAACGCTGAGCACGCGCGCCAATGAGCAGCTTGGAATGTTCAACTCCGAGAGCATAGGCATTGGTCGCTACGTTGCAGGCAAATCGCCGTGGGAGCGCCACAGCAATGGTGACGAATTGCTTCTTGTGACGGACGGAGAGGTCCAAGTTGAGATCTTGGACGCCGACGGTACTTCTACGATCGAAGCTCTCACGAACGACACTCTATTCGTCGTTCCGAAGGGTAAATGGCATCAGCTAACGGCAACCGACAACGTTAATGTCTTCTACATTAGTCCAAGCGAGGACGGCGTTGAGAGAACCAGGGGGCACCCGTTTGACGGAGGCGACGCCTAATATGAACTTGAAGCGATCAATGAGAATCCTATTAAAGTCGCTGGCTGGGGCCGGGATTACGGTGGCACGATCTATGGCTGGAAGAGCCGTGTCTTGGCCTCAGACCTTCCTGTTGGACGAGAGGTATGGGTCCAGGTTGGTGGTAGATTGTTACCGGGGGCTGAGCAGGGGGAGCAGCTAAGTATCTTGGGCGACTACGGGTGGGAAGCATTAGCTCACGTAAACGACCTGGCTGACCGCATCCGACGAGGGCGACATGCCCGATTCCATAAATCACACGGAAGGAAGACGCCTGTTTGGCTCTGATCCTGCCAACTATGACGTGATCCGTCCCGATTACCCGGAAGAGATCTACCAATTCCTCATTACAACCGGTGCGCTCAAACCCAACAGAGCAACCCTCGAGATCGGCGCCGGAAGCGGACTAGCCACGCGCAGACTGCTCGAGGCGGCAGTGGATCCGCTGATCGTGATCGAGCCGGATACGCGCTTCTCACCGATGTTGACGAAGATGGGCGCTCAATATGCGACCGACTTCAATGTGATTGAAACGCCCTTCGAGGAAGCGGAACTGAGCCCGCGAAGCTTCGACCTGATTGTCGCCGCCACCTCGTTCCACTGGGTGAGTCGCACGGCCGGGTTGCCGAAAGTAGTAAATCTGCTCAAACCCGAAGGCCACGTGGCTCTCTTGTGGAACGTCTTTGGTGATCCCACGAGAGATGACGCATATCACGAAGCGACTCACCAGATACTCGCTAGCCTGAGAAACAGCCCATCGGGTGCACCCGACACTGTGCCGTATGCCCTCGATGTCGATGCACGGCTGAAGGAATTGACGGAAACCGGTGCATTCGCAGCGCCTCAATACGCCTTGCATCGCTGGACATTGGTGCTCAGTACGACACAGGTGGCATCGTTGTACGCAACCTTCGCTTCGATCAGCGAGCTACCCCATGACAGGGCACGTGCAATGTTGGATCAACTGATGGAAGTGGCAGAAAAACAGTTTGGAGGGACTGTCGAGCGCAACATGGTGTCGGTGGTCTACGTGGCTCAGCGCCGCTCACGGGTGACCAACTCGGGATGAACTGCGCTCGCCATGGCTAGATCATCATCCACTCTGCTCGCGATCTGCCGGTCGTTCCTCTACTTGTCCGGAGTCCTATGCGGTGTGGTGCCGGGAGCCGTCACGGCCGGCGAGATAGCCCCCTTCACCAGCGACGGATGCAGCGCATTTCCCGATGGAACCATCGACCAGAATCAACTGTGGCTGAATTGCTGCACCGAGCACGATCGGACCTATTGGATGGGGGGGACGCGGGAAGATCGCACAATCGCAGATCAAGTGCTGAAGGACTGCGTTGCATCAGTCGGTCACCCCAACATTGCAGAGCTCATGCTCGCAGGGGTTCGTGTGGGCGGCACCCCGTACCTGCCGACACGTTTCCGGTGGGGATATGGCTGGCCGTATCCGAGAGGGTACGAACCACTGTCCGACGAGCTAAGGCGACGACTCATCAAACAGAGCAAACGCGAGGTCCGCGAAAAATGACCCCATCCCACAATCTCGGCAACCCACATGAACCGCGATGCCATCCGGGCGATCGCCGCTTCGGCCGCTCTGCGCCTGCAGCTGTTCGTCGCCGCTCGGAACCAGGTCTTCCCCCGACAAAGCGCCAGCCCCCGTACCCTATCCCTCGCGCGTTTCGTTCTGAAGGTATTTTCCGGATATGAAGCGAAGTCCCCCGGGCTGCGCGGTGAACCCGATCTTCCTGTAGAACTCCAACGCGTCATCGGTCTGCAGATAAATGTGCTGGCCAGGGACGGCGTCAATCAACATCTTCATCATCGTCGTCGCAATGCCTCGCCTGCGATGAGCGCTGTGGGTCCACACGTCGATGACATAGGCGTTGCCTACGCCGTCCGAGAGCTGTCTCGCACTTCCAATCACACGCCGGCCGCCCCAGACCATGACCACCTGGGAGCTGTTCTCGAAGGAAAGTTGCAGCTGACGGGTCGTGCGTCCATTGTGGAAGTCATCGTCGATGAGATCCTGCTTGAACGCCTCCCAATCCACGCCGATCAAGTCGGTTCTGTATTCGATTGCCATCGTGGCGATGCCGGCCGTCAATCGCTGAATTGTCATCGATAATACAGATCGGCGATCATTACATCATCAACGGGCGCCAACGGCCGATGTCTGCGAGCGGCGCTCGCCGAATCATCGACCCTTCGACGGCGATTCGACCCGAGATTAGCGACTGGGTCCACAACCGGTGAGCAGGAGCAAGAAAATGGCAAAGCTCTATCGCGTGATCATTCCCGTCTCCGACATCGACGCGGCGCAGCAATTCTACTCACAGATCTTCGACGACGCCGGGTCGCGTGTGTCGCCTGGACGTCACTATTTCGATTGCGAAGGGACGATTCTGGCATGTTACGACCCGGGCGCAGATGGCGATGCGCATGAAGCGAGACCCAACCCGGATCATGTCTACCTGGCCGTGGACGATCTGGACGACTGCTATGCCAGGTGCCGCGCTGCCCTCGCCGACTTCCGCTCGGAACGACTGCATGGCGACGGAACCGTCCTTGGCGAGATCGCAAAACGCCCCTGGGGCGAACTTTCATTCTACATCCACGATCCATTCGGCAATCCCATATGCTTCGTCGACCGGGCAACGGTGTTTGTCGGATGACGCCAACGATCCGTTGACATCCGATATACCGTGACGATGAGCTCCAGGTTCAATATGTCGAGGGTCCTCAAGATCACCGCGATGGCTTTGGCACTCGCGGCAAGCGTTGTGCTCGCCCTTGCCGTCAACGCCTATTACGGGTTCCTGGGACTGATCGCGCTGGGTCTGGGGGTGTGGCTGTTAGCCGACCTCGTGACCGTGCGGGACATGGAACGCTCGATCGAAGGAGGCACCGCACCGCGCCATCATGAGCTGGTCGGTAGGGAAGTCGTCGCGAAGCACGGTTTCACGCAGGACGGTAGTGCGTATTTCGGCCGGGTCACTCTGAACGGCGAGTCGTGGCAGGCAATGAGCGCCGACATCGTCACCTCGGGCGAGACCGTCGTGATACACGCGCGAGTGGGACTCGTTCTTCACGTACGGCGACCTCAGCCACCGCCATCGCCAGCTCACGACATGAGATCGTGAGGTTCGATGCCAATCTCGGTGAGCTGGTAGATGGAAGCGCGCGGAACACCGTTGTCGATTTCAATGAAGCCGATAGTGCCAAGACGCGTGGATCTGTTGCGCGGCAGCGTCGGAGAGCCCGGATTGATGCACAGAACGTCATCCACGTAGTCGATCGATTCCCAGTGGGTGTGTCCATAGACCACCACATGCGGTGCATCGCCGGGGAACACGCGCTCCATGTGTCCGGCGATGACGTGGTTGGGTCGCCTGCCGGGCTTTGGGAACTCATGGACCATGCCGATTGTGATGCCACCGAATTCGAGTACCCAGCTATCTCTGAGCCGATCGTCCTCCAATCCGCGATCTCCATTCCCGCGTGCCACATAGGTCGGCGCCAGCTCGTGGAGCTGATCGACGACGTTCAGCGTGTGAAGATCCCCCGCGTGAAGAATCATATCCACCCCTTCGAAAGCCTCGAGCACCTGCGGCCACAGCTCGCGAAGCGAGCCGGGAATGTGGGTGTCTGCGATCAGCCCTATACGCATGTCTGACTTCGGTTCCTTTTGGCCACGCGGAGTCGAGGGTGGACGAAGCCGTTCGACCTGGCTCACGGCAGGCCCGGTATCCGAACACACGCAATGCGAACTTGGCAAGGCCAGCCAACAATGCCATGGTCGTTGACACGCTCGATGAGCTGATGGCTCCCCACGGCTCGGGCACAGCTATGCTTCAGATACTTTCAGACGGCCTCGGAGGGAGCCACACCCTATCGACACCCATGAGTATCCAACTCCAAGAGTTCCAAAGGCTGGCCGGTGAGTACCACGGCAGCGGTACATGGATCGATACCACCGCCACGAGCTCACGCTACACGGTCCACCACACCATCAAGTCCACGGGGGATGCGGCCGACATCGCCTTTACCCACGAATTTGAAGACAAAAGATCGATCGAAGGACATTTTCGTTTCGAGAACTCCGCTGCTCCCATTTTCGACGTGTACTCCGAGGACAGGCTGGTAGGGCACGGCTATGTCGAAGACGGATCGCTTCACTATCACATCCGCGCAGGAGAGGCCTACATAGAGGTCAGCTACCGCAAGACCGGCAATGAGCTTCGGATCTACGGCTCGAGCACCAAGAATGACGAAGGAAACTACATCGTCTGGCTGGAGCGCTTGCAAGGTGTCCCCCCAAAAGGGTGAATCGGCGCCGCCACGGTCGGGCGCATGAACCGCGAGGATTTCGGTGACGCTCTCGATGGGATTGAGGTGCCAGCCTCATCCATTGAGGGTCTCGGGCTGTTCGCCACGCGGGCGTACGAGTGACGCCATGAACGTCAAACATACCGTTCCACTGCTCTACGTCTCCGATATCGATGCGTCGAGGCACTTCTACTGTGACGGCCTCGGGTTCGAGATCGCACAGTCGTGGGAGCCCGACGGCAAACTCGCTTGGTGCTGGCT